>NZ_CAXBCK010000002.1:0-100248 GCF_963974425.1 uncultured Marixanthomonas sp. | reverse complement strand
AATACCTGCCTGTCACGCAGGGGGTCGCGAGTTCGAGTCTCGTCCAGACCGCAATTAAAATGTTGTGTTGAGTTAGTTAATTTGATTTAACTAACTGTGGTTTAAGAAATTAGACCGATGAGAAGCTTATCCAAACGGATGGGCTTTTTTTGTTTTGTGCGGTAATCGTGCGGTAATTTTAATGACAAAAACCATTTTTTGTCAGTTTATATAAAAAGAATCAAATTACTAAAACAAATAAGGTATGTTAATTAAATAGAATTGTGTCTGAGTATATTACCTAATCATGCTATTTTCTATATCGCTTAACTTTTAAATACATTTAGGAAAACCTAATCTTCAGTAAGTTCCTAACATCTCTTTTTTTGAACCTCTTTAAAGGCGTATTTAAATTCAATTGTTTACATCTATTTTAAAAAATCAGGAAAAACCCCTTTTTATAAGGGGGCTTTTTCCTGATTAACAGTTTATTAACATGTTTTACGGAGATTATAACTTTAGTTTTGTAGGAAGAAATATTTCTATATGAAACACTTATCTACTCTTACCTTTCTCTTTTTTCTTAATATTTCATCATCCCTGAACGCCCAAGATGTTCTATGGGAAAAGTCCCTCGGTGGATTGCAAGCGGAATACTTGTTCGATGCACAGCCCACAGATGATTTTGGTTTTATTTTGGCTGGAAGCTCTGTATCAGATAAAAGCGGTAATAAACAAGATAAAAATATAGGCAACCTCGACTACTGGATTTGGAAAATGGATGAACACGGCGGCCTGGATTGGCAAAAAAGTTTTGGTGGTGATGGGCTTGACCTACTTAATAAAGTTCTTACCACAAGGGACGGGGGCTTTTTGCTTGCAGGAAGCAGCACTTCCTCCATAAGCGACTACAAGAAGGAGAAGGCATTAGGGCTTGAGGATTTTTGGGTTATAAAGCTCAATGCCGATGGTTCTGAGCAATGGCAAAAGACATTGGGTGGCTCTGGTAGTGATATATTGAAAACAGCTATAGAAATGCCAATGGGCGGGTATCTTATTGCAGGTTCATCCTCTTCACCGATGACAGTACAAAAAAAAGGGAAAAGTTTTGGAAATAAAGATTATTGGGTTATACGGCTCAACACCTCGGGAGAAGTGGAATGGGACATAAGTTTTGGAGGAAAATATGTTGATGAAGTTGAGGCAATATGCCCTGCGCCACAAAATGGTGTCTATGTTTTAGGGTACAGCAATTCCGGGGAAGATGGCAATAAGACCACAGAACCCCTTGGCAGTGGTGATTATTGGCTTTTGCGCCTAGATGGAAAGGGCAATTTATTATGGCAAAAATCATTTGGGGGCGAGGGTGACGACCATCCCTATGCGGCACTCCAACTTAAAGACGGCAACATAATCGTAGGCGGTGTTTCTTCCTCCCAAAGTAGTACAATAAAACAAGCCAATAATAAAAACGGTACAGACTTTTGGATATTTAAACTCGATGATTCCGGCACCATTATTTGGGAAGAAACCTACGACATAGGCGAATACGATATGCTCTCCAGTATAGAAGAAAACAAAGATGGCACCATCCTCTTGGGTGGATATGCCAAAAGTGAAAAAGTGGGTCTCAAACGCAATGATAGCAAGGGCATCAATGACTATGTTGCCATTAAAATAGATACTGAAGGCGAAGAGAAATGGCGACAAGAAGTGGGCAGCAATGGAGATGATGTGCTTCAACGTCTTGTGGAAACACGTGACGGTGGTTATGTCTTGGCAGGAACCAGCAATGGAGTGGTCTCGGGAGAGCGCAACAGCTCGCAGGGCCGTCATGATTTTTGGGTGGTAAAACTGGGAGACAAGGACAAAGATGACGACGAGACTAGCTCAATGGCGGAAGCTTATCCAAATCCAACAAGTGGTTTTACAAATGTCATCATCACCTCTGAGTTTGAAACGGGCGAAGCCTTTCTTTACGATATCAGGGGCAGGCAACTTCAACATTATATTTTGTCAAGCCGTACTTTACCAGTGGATTTACGGGGGTTACCTATCGGTGTGTACCTTGTTAATATCGAAACCAATGTAGGGAGCGATTCGGTTAAAATTCTCAAAAAAGACTAATCACAATCACACAAAATAAAAAAACATCATGAAATTCAATTCTTTCATAATCATTCTATTATTCACATGCTCTGGTTTGTTAGCACAAAATGGAGATGGGAACAGCTTCAACTCCTATTCTACCGATCCTTATGCCAATATAATACCTCCTACGCCAAATGCTTCCACCTTTAATCAATACGGCAAACTTCAGGTAAACACTTCCACAGGACAACCCAACATATCCATCCCTATTTACACCATAGTGGAGGATGGGGTCAAGGTTCCTATCAGTCTTAACTATTCAGCCACAGGGATAAAGGTAGATGATATATCATCTACAGTGGGGTTAAAATGGTCGCTCAATGCAGGGGGTATGATTTCCCGAACTATAAATGACAAAGATGATTTTAGTACATATACATCTCACGGATGGATTAATGGAACAAATTTGAGTTACTTTGACGAATGGTTGGACGATTATAGTAATTTTGATTATAACAGTTATGATCAACAAGTTAATGTATTACAGCCATTCTTGACACTTCATGATAACTGGCCAGACGATTTTTCATATAATTTTCTTACTTATTCAGGTGGTTTTATGTACAACCCTGATGGAACTGTATTAAAAGAGTTTAGGGATAAATTAGAGGTTTCTGGGAATCGTAATGGATTTACAATTAACGATATGAATGGAAATTCTTTTGAATTTGGGAATGACATTGAAACAAATAAAGTTGACACTCGATTTTACGTCCAGGGTGAGACCAATATAAACATTACGAATGAATTAGAAGATGTTGGCTGGATGCTGAACGAAATCACTACCAAAAACGGTAAGACCATAACGTTTGAATATGATTCCTATACTTATACCTATGATAGGAACCCGGTCTCGCAACGGATGGTTTCATCGTCTAATTGTAGCCCTACAACCTGTACGTTTCCGTTAAACTGTCAAGATGAAGGAAACTCCCAGCTAAAGAACGATAAAATCCATGGTACAGGATTACAACAGGAGACAACCAATCAATTATTAAAACGTATCTCGACGGATAAGGTTGAGGTTGAGTTTATATATACAGACGGCAGTGCCAACGGTCACGGGGTAGATGGCTGGGACAAAAGGATCGATAAAATTATCATCACTGACCTTGTTAAAAATTATGTTCGGGAATTCCATCTCGGGTACGATGTGTTTGATGGGCTATATTCGAGACTTAAATTAACTGAGGTAAAAGAAAAAGGAGCAGATGGAAGCTTTAAGCCCCCCTATCATTTTGAATATGAAGACGGAAGCCTTCCAAATCCAGATAGTTTTTCCAAAGATTACAAAGGATATTATAATGGGCAATATAATTTGTCCTTGTTGCCAAAGACCGCAAGTACTTTAAACCGTAAAAGAACCACGATAATTGATCCAAATTCAGGTCCCGTTGTTACTTATCCCGGATACGATATACTCTCTGATCGATATTTTGATGAAAATTATATTGATATAGGTGTTCTTAAAAAAGTTTACTATCCGACAGGCGGAAGATCAGAGTTTGAATACGAAGTAAATGCAGAAGGAGAAAATATATCAGAACCTATTATTGAAAAAATGGGAGGTGCCATTAGTACATCATTCGATGATTCTCAAGACCCAGAAGCCCCTGCTATTTATAAAACCTTCAGTGCATTGTTCCGATTTGATGAAACAGTTGGCAAATTAGACCTTTCAAATATAATAGGCTGTCAAGTATGTGGACAAGAGGATTTTCGTGTTGCCAAAATATATTTGTATAAATACAATGGAAATGTTGGAGAACAAATAGATTGGAATAAAAGGTTTTTACCGGAGGTTACGTATACATCTTTTGATAGTCCTAGTTTACCATTACCTACAGAAAATGGTGTTTATCTTGTGCAGCTAAGGGTTCATACACATTTTTTTCCTCCCTATACCTCATCTGACCCTTTTATAAGTGTTGACTTGAATTGGCATCAAAAAAAGATTGATAAAAATGATAACATAATCTTTCAAGAACATTATTATGGTGGTTTACGGATTAAAGATATAAAGGATTTTGACGAAACGGAGACCGTCTATAATCACAAATCTTTCAACTATTTAGGCAGTGTCCATCATTTTACTTCAGAAATCATATCATCAGACTTTTTTAAAGAAATCGCTGGTCAAGACATTTTTTCTACTGAGGTTATCTTATTGCCAGGATCACAGAAAAAAGATGGATACTATTATTCTAAGGTAGAAACAATTTTTAAAAATACAAATAAAGAAAGCAAGATTGTAGAAGAATACGAAGGCATAGAGGGCTTTAAAAGAATACGAGGAGGTTATCTTAAAAAACGCCGAGTTTTTGACAGTGATAATCATTTAATGGAAGCTCAAAGCAATAAATATATTGGTTATGCCCATGAAGAGATGCTTTTTATGACGCCAACACTTCAGAATGCAACTGTTTATGAATATTATCAATGTAATGCCGGAAATTATTTGCTTAGGCCTGTGCCAGCATACAGTCAGCCCACACAAACCAATCAATATGAATATGAAACTTCAAGTAAAATACTCGACTCCACGATAACCATAAAGAAGTTCAACAACAAAATTATTGCAAATGTCACCACATATCAGCATAACCAAAACCATCTGGTAACAAAAGAGACCATCGACCATCGGTATGGCGCAACCTTGGATGCTAATGACAATATCAATCTTTTTATGAACGACCCCGATGCCGAAAAGATAAGTGTTGATTACGAATACCCAGAAGATTTTCCAGGCGAGCCTACCCTAACGGGCGTGCCCGCCTCATCAGTGGTAAGTAAAAAGGTTTACAACAATTCCCTGTATATACTCGGGGAGTTTTGGGAATTCCACAACGGGAACATCAAATCGCTATACCGCTACAATCGAGGTCAAGGTACACATACCGGAGGACCGAGCTACGTGGATACGGGTGCTGAAAAAATAGCAAAATATATAGTAAACAGTGATGGCAACCCCATACAGATAACAAAAGTAATTGGCACCCCTACCGCATACATTTGGGGATACAACGGTCAATTTCCCATCGCCAAGATTGAGAATAGCTCCTATGGCTCAATTGATACAAACTTGCGCAATGATGTCATATACGAATCAAACAGTTCCAATCCCAATGAGCAGTCGCTTCTCAATGCTTTGAACAACTTACGAAATAGTTTACCAGATGCTAAAGTGACGACTTTTACTTACAAACCCCTCAATGGTATAACAAGCGTGACTGATCCCAAGGGTAATACTCAATATTTTGAATATGATGAGTTCGGCCGTTTGGAATGGTTGAAAAACGATGAGAAACAGATGATCAAAAAACACGAATATCACTACAAATCACAATAAGAGAATTGAGTCCTGACCTAAAAAACAGCATTTTGAAAACAATTACTTATATCTATTATATTAACAATCAATTAACATTAATAAGAAATAGAAACGATCAACGTGTCTCTTCCTTATTGGGAACACTTACATTATTGCTGACTATGTTCCTTTTCTTGAGCACTATGGCACAAAGCCCCGGCCATAATTGGGTCAAGACGAAAACGTACAAGATACCCATTGTTACCCAATCACAGCCTAGTCAATCAGCAGTAAAGAACGATATTACCTATTACGATGGGTTAGGGCGCCCTATTCAGCAAATAGCGGCACACCAAGGAGGTACTGGGGGCGACCTAATCACGCATATTGAATACGACGCCCTGGGAAGGCAGGAAAAAGAATTCCTTCCTTATCCAAGGAGCAATTCATCGCTTGATTTTGAAAGTGGAGTCCTTGGCAGTTCTTCTACGTTTTATGGAACACAGAACCCTTATTCCCAAAAAAAATTTGAAGAATCGCCCCTCAACAGGGTGCTCAAACAGGCAGCTCCAGGTGATGACTGGCGAATGGACTTGAGCGAGCATGAGGTCAAGTTCAACTACCAGACCAATAATTCAATAGAGGTTCACCACTTTACAATTGCCGCCAACAATTCATTTTTGCCCGAACTGGAATATGAAGAAAAGTACCCTGCCAACCAACTTTATAAAACCATTATCTATGATGAAAACAACGAAAACAAGCACACCGTGGGAAGTATCGTTGAATTTAAGGATAAACTTGGGAGGGTTGTCTTAAAACGACACTATACAACCTTGACGGGACGGGATGTTGATCCAGACCCTACCAGAACTTTAGATACGTATTATGTATATGACGATTATGGAAACTTGGCTATCGTCATCCCGCCCAAGTTATCGGAGCAAATTATAGTAGGGGGCATTTTAAATGGGAATGCTGATGATCTATTAGACGACTTAGGATATCAATATGCCTATGACCATCGTAACCGACTAAGAAAGAAAAAACTACCGGGAAGACAAACGGAGTTTATCGGTTATGACCCTTTAGATCGACCAATTTTTCAAGGACCAGTACTTTCCCCCTTTGGGGATGGCGCCTTGGGTTCCATACGTACAAAATATGACTCTTTTGATCGTGTGGCCTATACCGTATGGGTTGCAGGTTGGTTAGGTGGGGGAGCAATAGATCAAATGGAAGGAAGCACTACATCAACACCCCTATCCGAAACACAAACAGGCACTAGCACCATAAACGGGGTAAAATTTGGATATACAAATAATGTTTATCCTACTACGGGCTATCACGTACTGACAGTGAATTATTATGATGATTACGATTATTGGGGCGCCCCAAGCAGCATTCCTAGCAATGTGGGCGATGGCGACATCCCCGTTTATTATGATAAAACAAACGAGCCCAATGGAATGCCCACTGGGACTTGGGTACGCATCCTAACCGATGAAAACACCTCCGATGCCAAGACCAGTTATACCCTTTATGATCGAAAATCACGAGCCGTACGGGTTCGAACCAACTATGCACAAGGCGGTTACACCCAAGCGGATACCAAGTATAACTTTATAGGCAACCCGATATATACCCTTACTAAGCACCGAAAAGAAAGTGGCACACCAGAACTGATACTTCGAGACACCTATACTTACGACAGTCAAATGCGGGTGGCAACACATAGGCATAAAGTGAACAACCTTTCTGAACGTCTTTTGGCTAAAAACGAATACGACGACCTTGGCCGTCTTGAAGTTAAAAAAACAGGGGGAACCGATGTAACGGGCGGTAATTATTTTCAAAAAGTGGACTATACCTATAATGTACGTGGCTGGCTAACGGGAATCAATGATCTTGAAGATCTTGCTGAACAAGGAGAACCATTGGATCTATTTGCCTTTAAAATAAATTATACCGAGGTGGAAAATGATATCAACGGGGCAGTTAAACCACTCTTCAACGGCAACATCGCCGAAACCTTTTGGCGTACCAGCAGTGACAATATTAAACGAAAGTACGGATATAGCTACGATTATACCAATCGCCTTTTGGATGCGTGGTACCAAAAACCAGATGCGGCCAACCCGATCAACCAAAGCTTTGATGAACACCTTACCTATGATAGCAACGGCAATATATTGACATTAAAACGTAACGGGTCGCAGGAAGTCACCGGTACACCCATTGCTATAGATGATCTTAACTACGATTATGATGATGGAAACAGACTAACAAGCGTTTTTGATAGTGAAAATAACCCTGAAGGATTTAACGATGGTAATCTGGTGGATGGGGATGATTTTTATACTTATGATGATTTTGGAAACCTTACCGAAGACTTATACAAAGGAATTACTGATATAAGCTATAACCATCTAAACTTACCCGTTAAAGTTGCCTTTGGCACTGAAGGGGTTATTGATTATCTTTATACAGCTGATGGCTTAAAATTGAAAAGAAGCGTGACCGAAGGAGGTACCCTAACAAAAAGTATAAAATATAGAGAAGGCTTCCAGTACACCAATGATACCTTGGACTTTTTCCCTACGGCCGAAGGGTATGTTAAAACTGTCCGAAACCAACTTGGTGGGGGCGGAGGTGGTGGCCCCACCATAGTGACCTATAAGTATGTCTATAACTACACCGATCACTTGGGAAATATAAGGGTAAGATATACCAAAGACCCACAGACGAACGAACTTGCCATACTGGAAGAGAACCATTATTACCCTTTTGGCCTTGAACACAAAGGCTACAATAGCGACCAAAAGAAAATCAGTTTCTTACCTGAGACCAGTACCATAGCGCTTACCCCCGTGAACCCGTTTTTGGGTAGCAGTTACAAGTACGGGTTCCAGGGACAGGAAAGACAGGATGAACTCAATTTAGGCTGGGAATCTTTTAAGTACAGAAATTATAATCCTGCCATTGGAAGGTTTAT
Organism: uncultured Marixanthomonas sp.; assembly: GCF_963974425.1. NCBI lineage: Bacteria > Pseudomonadati > Bacteroidota > Flavobacteriia > Flavobacteriales > Flavobacteriaceae > Marixanthomonas > uncultured Marixanthomonas sp. Next base: position 91,813 of record NZ_CAXBCK010000002.1, on the reverse strand, counting down.
GAACATCGATCCCCTGGCTGAAGATTACTCATATCAATCACCTTATAATTTTGCTGAAAATAAAGTGATTGCAAACTTTGAGTTAGAAGGATTGGAGGCTGTTAGCATCCATACGAGGGCTTTTGCACCTTTTAAAAGTTTTGGCGGAGGATTTTCAGGTGATGGAGCAAATAGAAGATTTACAACTTCACAAAATGTAACATCAAGAATGAAGCAAGCGGTTAACATTGATTTTAATCAAAGTACGCCTGCCGTTTCTGGTGGAACGCAAACGAGTGACTCAACACACCATCCACTTTTAGGGACAGATACTGCCCCAAGCAGAAATGCTTTGAAAAATGTGCAAATCGGAGAAACAAGTACTGGAGCAAAACAAGTTAGTTTCCAATCGGAAATGGAAGGGGCAAACCCACTCACACCTGCATTTGCCACACCAAATATAGATGTTGATGGAGCTTTTTCAATATCATCTAATCAAGAAACGGGTGTTTTGAGTATATCTGCAAACATAAGTGGAGATAACTTTCCCTCTACTGAAAGCTTCATTACCGATAGTGCAGGAAACTCTGTGTTTGTAGGTGTTAGTGCATTGCAAGGAAATCCTGCATCTAGTCTTTCAGGCGAAGGTGGAACCGAAATGATTAATACTGACATTCAAATAAACTTTAACTCTGACGGTGTCTTTCAAAATGTGAATTACAATGGACAGGAGTATAATATATCAGATTATAATAAAATGTTTGAAGATCAAAACCCAAACGGCAATTAAGAAATGAATACTTTTATAAAATACTTCTTTATAGCTTTAGTAATCTCTTCATTGGTGTTATATGTAGCAACAATAAAAGAAGGTGTTGAGACACTTGACTTGGAAGGCGGTTACTTCAAAAATATAGGCAAAACTTTTGAATACTTCTTTTTATGGGTCATACCCTATTGGTGGTATATTTTAATTGGGGCATCTACAATTTTAGGGGTTATAGCAGCCTTAGTAATCAAGAAGTTGAAATAAACAAGCCCACTCTTCGAAGTAGGCTTTTGTATCTCACAGCACGGTAGGTAGTGTCCCAAAAAATTAACCGCCCACCGAGGCGGTTTTTTTATGCCCTAAAGCGCCGCCACATTTTTATTAAAGAAATCCTTGAACTTGGATTTTGTGAGCATACTGTCGATAATGCGGAACAGGGCTTTTTTATCTTCTTCTTCCAGTTGCTGTATCAGGTTGATACGCTCTGAAACCGTTTTATCGACTACCGTTACTTCTTCGGGAACATCGCCCTTCATATGCACGAGCTCGTCAAGGGACACGCCAAAATACTTGGCGAGCCTGTCGGCCACTTCTATCGAGACATCGCGTTCCCCTTTTTCCATCTTGGAATAGTTGGACGGGTGGACGCCCACGGCGTTGGCGACTTCCTTCTGCAACAGTCCCTTTTGTTCCCTGAAGGTTTTTATGTTCTCTGCTAAGTTCATAGGCTTTACTATCTGAAACACCACAAAAATAGTCAAAACGTACAATTTTATCAACATTATAATCAATTTGTATATTTATAATTGTCAATATGGAATTAAATAAATAACTTTGTAATAGTCAAATTGTCTAAAAATAGTTTTGTATGCTCGAGACCACCAATCAAGAACAACTGATATATGAGAACGACCTGTTACAATTAACGGTCTTGGGCGGTATCAAGCTGGAAGGGCTGGACAGGATGCGTGTCACGGTAAAACTACAGTTGCAAGAGAGCAGTCGCCCGCCCGTGCGCCACAACCTTGACCTGTACAACGACAACCAACTGGAAAAGTTCATCCGCAAGTGTGCCGAGAAACTGGAAATAGGCACGTCCGTCATATCGGCAAGCCTCTACGAGCTGACCGAGGAACTTGAAAGATACCGCATCCAGAGGATAAAAGAGGTCGAGGGCGAACTAAAGCCAGCCCACAAAAAACTAACGCCCGCGGAACAGGAAAAGGCAGAGGCATTTTTAAAAGAACCGGATTTACTAAAGCGTACGAATGACCTTATCGGAAAATCTGGTGTCATCGGCGAAGAGATAAACAGATTGTTAATGTACATCATCTTCACGAGCCGGAAACGGGAACAGCCGTTGCACGTGATAAGCCTTGGGAGTTCCGGTACGGGAAAGACCCACTTGCAGTCGGCCGTGGGCGAGCTCATCCCCGAGGAAGAGCGGGTCAGCATCACGACACTATCGGAAAATGCCTTTTACTACTTCGGCAAACAAGAACTAAAGAACAAAGTGATATTAATAGAGGACTTGGACGGTGCGGAGAATGCGCTCTACCCACTTCGCGAACTACAGACCAAAAAACGCATCGTAAAGACCATCGCCAGTAAGAACAACAAAGGCGAGACCCAGACAAAATACCTTGTCGTGGAAGGCCCTGTGTGCGTTGCGGGATGCACCACCAAGGAACATATCTACGAGGACAATGCCAACCGCAGTTTTTTGCTCTACCTCGATGAAACGGAAGCACAGGACAAAAAAATAATGGACTACCAGCGCGCCGTGTCGGCGGGACAGATAAACACCTACGGCCAACGGGAAATACAGGAATTTTTACAGGACACACAGCGCATACTGAAACCCATAAAGATCATCAACCCCTTTGCCAATATGCTCAACCTGCCCCAATCAGTATTTAAACCGAGAAGGACAAATAATCACTACTTACAGTTCATTGAAGCGATAACTTTTTACCACCAATATCAAAGAGAAAAAAAACACGACAAGGAAACGGGCGAGGAATTTATAGAGGTCGCCATAGAGGACATCGAGAACGCAAACCTACTCTTAAAGGAAATCCTGTTGCGCAAAAGTGATGAACTAACAGGAAGCTGTAGAAATTACTTGGAGGAACTTAAAGCATACTTAGAATCAAAGAAGAAGAAACAATTTACAGCCCTTGAAATCAGAAAGGTATTACGGTTGCCCAAGACCACCCAATGGCGCTACCATAAACAATTGAACGATAGTTACCTTATCAAGAAAGTGGCCAAGAAAGGAAAGCAGGCCAACCGTTTTGAGCTGACCGATGAAAAGGAATACAGGGAACTCGAAGCACAGATACAAAATGTACTGGACGAGTGCCTCGACAAGATTAAATCGTCTGTGGCGACCCGCCACGGTTCCACCGTTCCAAACCGTTCCAAACGCAAAACGGAACGGTCAAAGGCAAAAAAGACAGCGAGTTAGGCCAACCGTTCCAGCGTTCCACGAAAAGGTATAAGTGGACTTTAAAAAAGTCAGTTGTATTATGAAAAAACTAATCCTAAAAAATAGCAGTTACGAATACCTGCAACGTGGTTTTGGCGAGTGGCTCGGCATCCTCGGGTTCAATCCCAAGAGCGTTGAGGGAATGCCCATACGGATACGTGAATTTTTGCACTTTTTAGAAAGCAAGAACATCAACCACATTACACATTTAAACCAACAGCACTACAAAGATTATTACGATCATATTTACACCCGGGCGAACCAAAGGCGTGGCGGTGGCTTGAGCAACGTGTACATCAACCAGCACTTGCAGGCCATCGAAAAGTTCTTACAGTTCCTGCACCACAAAGGCGTTACCAAACTGCCACACTTGGGCATCCCATTGTTGAAGATCAACAAAAGGGAAATCACGGTATTGTCACAGGAAGAAATAAAGCTGCTCTATAAGGCCACCCGTAGCGAAGTGGACACGATAAAAGCCGAAGCCCTGCAAGCGAGGGACAGGGCAATGCTGTCCGTTTATTACGGTTGCGGACTGCGAAGGGAAGAAGGTGCTTTTTTGGAACTGGGCGACATCAACCTTGACAGGCGTGTACTGCACGTGCGCAGGGGGAAAAATTACAAAGAGCGTTTTGTCCCCTTTAGTAAACCCAACACAAAAACCTTCGAGGAATATATCTATGACCACCGGCCACTGTTGGCCAAGTCCAAGAACCAGGGCAAACTCTTTTTGAACCGTTTTGGCAAACCCCTCAGCGGTGGCGGATTGTACGTACGGTTAAAACTGTTGCAATTAAAGATAGACGATATCGAACTACAGGCAAAAACCATCGGGCTGCACACCCTGCGCCACAGCATCGCAACGCACCTTCTGGAAGCAGGGATGCCCCTTGACAGGATAAGCCGTTTTCTGGGTCATTCTTCATTGGAAAGCACACAGATCTATACACACCTAATCGATAAAAAAGATGGCGACATTTAAACATTACTTGGAAAGCCTTGGCCTCAGCAAAAGCACGATAACGGGCTATAACAATTATGTGCTCGATTTTATCAGTTGGTTGGACATGGACAACACCGAAGCCGAGAACGTAACGGCAAAGGAACTCACGGGCTATCTTCACAAGCTACAGGGACAGGGATTGCAGAACAAGACGAAGGCCATACGGCTCAACTGCCTCAAGCACTTCTTCAACTGGCAGATACAATGCAACAAAAGAAATGACAACCCCGCAAAACACATCAAAATAAGAGGAACAAAAACCAAGAAACTTCACGACATTTTTAGCCTCGCAGAACTGGAAAAACTCTACAACGATTATAAAGTGCCCGATGAAAATGATAAACGAAATAAAAGGAACTGGTGGCAAGAACACCTGCTCACACGAAAGCGGAGTAAAGTGGCTTTAGGGCTGTTGGTGTATCAAGGGCTGACGACTGCCGAAATAGACCGAATGACCGAAAGGGACCTGCACCTTCGGGAAGGAAAGATATTTATAAAAGGTGCCAAGAAATCCAATGAACGGACATTGGAGCTCAAACCCCACCAGATTATGGACCTGATGGAATACACCTTGCAGGTGAGGCAACAGCTCTTACAGCTATCGGGCAAGACCACGGAACAATTATTCGTGAGCAAGGGAAAGAGCTTACAGTCCAACAATAACTGGAAACGGCTCAGCCAAGTAATTAGAGAGGACAATAAAAAGTTCACGAATTTTAAGCAAGTCCGGGCGTCGGTCATTACCCATTGGTTGGGAATTTACAACCTTAGACAGGTTCAATATATGGCAGGGCACAAATACGTGAGCTCGACCGAAAGCTACTTGGTGAACCGGTTGGAAGACCTTCAAAGTGACATAGACAAATACCATCCAATGCTGTAAAGCAACCTAAGAGGTTGCAACGGTATTGTCTATGAGTGCCCGTCCCTTATGGGGTTTTTGCACAACAGCAACCTAAGAGGTTGCACTTTTTAAGGCTGAATTCTAAAAATTAGTTTTTTTTATATAGAAAAGTAAATATAGGCGTATCGTTCTTTAGGAAGGAATATATCCCAAAAATTGAAGAAATTATACCGATGAACTGCCAAATATCCATACCTCAAATATACAAAAATCCCCACAAAATAAAACCCAGTTTTTTCGTGCCTCAAAAGCCCCTGTCCTTTATCCTGTTCCGCCCGCCACACTTCTGCATTTTGTTGGCTTGCCAAACCGCCCGCACAGCACATTGCATGTTTTGTTCAAAGCCGCCTATTGAATGAACACCTGTACCACAAAAATGCAAAGAGCTGTTGCCACCGCCGAAAGCCAAAAAATGCCCCCAAGCAAAGTTACATAACGCAGGAGCTTTATGGTACACACGAAAAGAACGGTACGGTAAAAATCAAAAACAGAGGGCGTGTAGCCATAAATTGCGTTATGTAAAATTGCCGACCTGCCCCAGCACCGTCCACGGAAAGACCTTCGGATTATGAACCCGGCGTACTGGACGGCCAGTGTCCCTATCCACAAAAATCCATTGGACTTAAAATCCAACGTGCCAATCCTTGTGGCGCTCTACGCCGCTGGGCTAACCATCCCGATAGCGGCGGAAAGCCCAACGCCCCTTCCGCCACCCTTCCCGCCCCTATCGGGACGGAAAAAAGGGGCAACGGACTGAAAATCCGTGTGCCCTTAAAAAACACCATCCAAACATCTTATCCCAAAATTCAGAAAAAACAATAAAGAAATTTTTTATCAAGAATCCGTTCATCAAAACTGCGTTCACATCTTTTTTAAAGCAGATTATCCTATCTAACTTTGCAACGTTACTTACTGTTAAACAGTATATTAATCCTTCCTGAAGTTTTTGTCACAACCTTTTACAAGACCATATCCTACCTTCGTTTGGAAGGTCCGGAAAACCGATGTCCTTTTTTTATTTACAGAAAAACTAAACTTTTATCAAGCCCCGTCATATATATAAATGAAGGGCTTTAAAAAAACTGAAGCCAAAAACTGTGTTGACATTGTTACATAAAAACACAGATAGAATAATAACCACAAAAAAATAGGGTCAAATATGGATCAAAAAATAAAAGAAACAAAAATGGAACGGAAATTTAAATTTAAAATCAATATAGAGATGAGCAGTAAATCAAGGAAAAAGAACAAAGGAAGAAAACCGTCCGTCAACTGGTGGATGGTCAAGAAGCTCGTGACGATAGCTTTTGTCATAATCAAGATAATGATTACATAAATATCAGTATATTTATGGTATGGAAGGATGGACGTTCTTTGATGATTTTTTTGACAGGTGCTCTAGGGCAAAGGGCAAAAGCGGCCAGGAAATATGTTAGGTTCGTACAAGTACGGGTTCCAGGGACAGGAAAGACAGGATGAACTCAATTTAGGCTGGGAATCTTTTAAGTACAGAAATTATAATCCTGCCATTGGAAGGTTTATGAACATCGATCCCCTGGCTGAAGATTACTCATATCAATCACCTTATAATTTTGCTGAAAATAAAGTGATTGCAAACTTTGAGTTAGAAGGATTGGAGGCTGTTAGCATCCATACGAGGGCTTTTGCACCTTTTAAAAGTTTTGGCGGAGGATTTTCAGGTGATGGAGCAAATAGAAGATTTACAACTTCACAAAATGTAACATCAAGAATGAAGCAAGCGGTTAACATTGATTTTAATCAAAGTACGCCTGCCGTTTCTGGTGGAACGCAAACGAGTGACTCAACACACCATCCACTTTTAGGGACAGATACTGCCCCAAGCAGAAATGCTTTGAAAAATGTGCAAATCGGAGAAACAAGTACTGGAGCAAAACAAGTTAGTTTCCAATCGGAAATGGAAGGGGCAAACCCACTCACACCTGCATTTGCCACACCAAATATAGATGTTGATGGAGCTTTTTCAATATCATCTAATCAAGAAACGGGTGTTTTGAGTATATCTGCAAACATAAGTGGAGATAACTTTCCCTCTACTGAAAGCTTCATTACCGATAGTGCAGGAAACTCTGTGTTTGTAGGTGTTAGTGCATTGCAAGGAAATCCTGCATCTAGTCTTTCAGGCGAAGGTGGAACCGAAATGATTAATACTGACATTCAAATAAACTTTAACTCTGACGGTGTCTTTCAAAATGTGAATTACAATGGACAGGAGTATAATATATCAGATTATAATAAAATGTTTGAAGATCAAAACCCAAACGGCAATTAAGAAATGAATACTTTTATAAAATACTTCTTTATAGCTTTAGTAATCTCTTCATTGGTGTTATATGTAGCAACAATAAAAGAAGGTGTTGAGACACTTGACTTGGAAGGCGGTTACTTCAAAAATATAGGCAAAACTTTTGAATACTTCTTTTTATGGGTCATACCCTATTGGTGGTATATTTTAATTGGGGCATCTACAATTTTAGGGGTTATAGCAGCCTTAGTAATCAAGAAGTTGAAATAAACAAGCCCACTCTTCGAAGTAGGCTTTTGTATCTCACAGCACGGTAGGTAGTGTCCCAAAAAATTAACCGCCCACCGAGGCGGTTTTTTTATGCCCTAAAGCGCCGCCACATTTTTATTAAAGAAATCCTTGAACTTGGATTTTGTGAGCATACTGTCGATAATGCGGAACAGGGCTTTTTTATCTTCTTCTTCCAGTTGCTGTATCAGGTTGATACGCTCTGAAACCGTTTTATCGACTACCGTTACTTCTTCGGGAACATCGCCCTTCATATGCACGAGCTCGTCAAGGGACACGCCAAAATACTTGGCGAGCCTGTCGGCCACTTCTATCGAGACATCGCGTTCCCCTTTTTCCATCTTGGAATAGTTGGACGGGTGGACGCCCACGGCGTTGGCGACTTCCTTCTGCAACAGTCCCTTTTGTTCCCTGAAGGTTTTTATGTTCTCTGCTAAGTTCATAGGCTTTACTATCTGAAACACCACAAAAATAGTCAAAACGTACAATTTTATCAACATTATAATCAATTTGTATATTTATAATTGTCAATATGGAATTAAATAAATAACTTTGTAATAGTCAAATTGTCTAAAAATAGTTTTGTATGCTCGAGACCACCAATCAAGAACAACTGATATATGAGAACGACCTGTTACAATTAACGGTCTTGGGCGGTATCAAGCTGGAAGGGCTGGACAGGATGCGTGTCACGGTAAAACTACAGTTGCAAGAGAGCAGTCGCCCGCCCGTGCGCCACAACCTTGACCTGTACAACGACAACCAACTGGAAAAGTTCATCCGCAAGTGTGCCGAGAAACTGGAAATAGGCACGTCCGTCATATCGGCAAGCCTCTACGAGCTGACCGAGGAACTTGAAAGATACCGCATCCAGAGGATAAAAGAGGTCGAGGGCGAACTAAAGCCAGCCCACAAAAAACTAACGCCCGCGGAACAGGAAAAGGCAGAGGCATTTTTAAAAGAACCGGATTTACTAAAGCGTACGAATGACCTTATCGGAAAATCTGGTGTCATCGGCGAAGAGATAAACAGATTGTTAATGTACATCATCTTCACGAGCCGGAAACGGGAACAGCCGTTGCACGTGATAAGCCTTGGGAGTTCCGGTACGGGAAAGACCCACTTGCAGTCGGCCGTGGGCGAGCTCATCCCCGAGGAAGAGCGGGTCAGCATCACGACACTATCGGAAAATGCCTTTTACTACTTCGGCAAACAAGAACTAAAGAACAAAGTGATATTAATAGAGGACTTGGACGGTGCGGAGAATGCGCTCTACCCACTTCGCGAACTACAGACCAAAAAACGCATCGTAAAGACCATCGCCAGTAAGAACAACAAAGGCGAGACCCAGACAAAATACCTTGTCGTGGAAGGCCCTGTGTGCGTTGCGGGATGCACCACCAAGGAACATATCTACGAGGACAATGCCAACCGCAGTTTTTTGCTCTACCTCGATGAAACGGAAGCACAGGACAAAAAAATAATGGACTACCAGCGCGCCGTGTCGGCGGGACAGATAAACACCTACGGCCAACGGGAAATACAGGAATTTTTACAGGACACACAGCGCATACTGAAACCCATAAAGATCATCAACCCCTTTGCCAATATGCTCAACCTGCCCCAATCAGTATTTAAACCGAGAAGGACAAATAATCACTACTTACAGTTCATTGAAGCGATAACTTTTTACCACCAATATCAAAGAGAAAAAAAACACGACAAGGAAACGGGCGAGGAATTTATAGAGGTCGCCATAGAGGACATCGAGAACGCAAACCTACTCTTAAAGGAAATCCTGTTGCGCAAAAGTGATGAACTAACAGGAAGCTGTAGAAATTACTTGGAGGAACTTAAAGCATACTTAGAATCAAAGAAGAAGAAACAATTTACAGCCCTTGAAATCAGAAAGGTATTACGGTTGCCCAAGACCACCCAATGGCGCTACCATAAACAATTGAACGATAGTTACCTTATCAAGAAAGTGGCCAAGAAAGGAAAGCAGGCCAACCGTTTTGAGCTGACCGATGAAAAGGAATACAGGGAACTCGAAGCACAGATACAAAATGTACTGGACGAGTGCCTCGACAAGATTAAATCGTCTGTGGCGACCCGCCACGGTTCCACCGTTCCAAACCGTTCCAAACGCAAAACGGAACGGTCAAAGGCAAAAAAGACAGCGAGTTAGGCCAACCGTTCCAGCGTTCCACGAAAAGGTATAAGTGGACTTTAAAAAAGTCAGTTGTATTATGAAAAAACTAATCCTAAAAAATAGCAGTTACGAATACCTGCAACGTGGTTTTGGCGAGTGGCTCGGCATCCTCGGGTTCAATCCCAAGAGCGTTGAGGGAATGCCCATACGGATACGTGAATTTTTGCACTTTTTAGAAAGCAAGAACATCAACCACATTACACATTTAAACCAACAGCACTACAAAGATTATTACGATCATATTTACACCCGGGCGAACCAAAGGCGTGGCGGTGGCTTGAGCAACGTGTACATCAACCAGCACTTGCAGGCCATCGAAAAGTTCTTACAGTTCCTGCACCACAAAGGCGTTACCAAACTGCCACACTTGGGCATCCCATTGTTGAAGATCAACAAAAGGGAAATCACGGTATTGTCACAGGAAGAAATAAAGCTGCTCTATAAGGCCACCCGTAGCGAAGTGGACACGATAAAAGCCGAAGCCCTGCAAGCGAGGGACAGGGCAATGCTGTCCGTTTATTACGGTTGCGGACTGCGAAGGGAAGAAGGTGCTTTTTTGGAACTGGGCGACATCAACCTTGACAGGCGTGTACTGCACGTGCGCAGGGGGAAAAATTACAAAGAGCGTTTTGTCCCCTTTAGTAAACCCAACACAAAAACCTTCGAGGAATATATCTATGACCACCGGCCACTGTTGGCCAAGTCCAAGAACCAGGGCAAACTCTTTTTGAACCGTTTTGGCAAACCCCTCAGCGGTGGCGGATTGTACGTACGGTTAAAACTGTTGCAATTAAAGATAGACGATATCGAACTACAGGCAAAAACCATCGGGCTGCACACCCTGCGCCACAGCATCGCAACGCACCTTCTGGAAGCAGGGATGCCCCTTGACAGGATAAGCCGTTTTCTGGGTCATTCTTCATTGGAAAGCACACAGATCTATACACACCTAATCGATAAAAAAGATGGCGACATTTAAACATTACTTGGAAAGCCTTGGCCTCAGCAAAAGCACGATAACGGGCTATAACAATTATGTGCTCGATTTTATCAGTTGGTTGGACATGGACAACACCGAAGCCGAGAACGTAACGGCAAAGGAACTCACGGGCTATCTTCACAAGCTACAGGGACAGGGATTGCAGAACAAGACGAAGGCCATACGGCTCAACTGCCTCAAGCACTTCTTCAACTGGCAGATACAATGCAACAAAAGAAATGACAACCCCGCAAAACACATCAAAATAAGAGGAACAAAAACCAAGAAACTTCACGACATTTTTAGCCTCGCAGAACTGGAAAAACTCTACAACGATTATAAAGTGCCCGATGAAAATGATAAACGAAATAAAAGGAACTGGTGGCAAGAACACCTGCTCACACGAAAGCGGAGTAAAGTGGCTTTAGGGCTGTTGGTGTATCAAGGGCTGACGACTGCCGAAATAGACCGAATGACCGAAAGGGACCTGCACCTTCGGGAAGGAAAGATATTTATAAAAGGTGCCAAGAAATCCAATGAACGGACATTGGAGCTCAAACCCCACCAGATTATGGACCTGATGGAATACACCTTGCAGGTGAGGCAACAGCTCTTACAGCTATCGGGCAAGACCACGGAACAATTATTCGTGAGCAAGGGAAAGAGCTTACAGTCCAACAATAACTGGAAACGGCTCAGCCAAGTAATTAGAGAGGACAATAAAAAGTTCACGAATTTTAAGCAAGTCCGGGCGTCGGTCATTACCCATTGGTTGGGAATTTACAACCTTAGACAGGTTCAATATATGGCAGGGCACAAATACGTGAGCTCGACCGAAAGCTACTTGGTGAACCGGTTGGAAGACCTTCAAAGTGACATAGACAAATACCATCCAATGCTGTAAAGCAACCTAAGAGGTTGCAACGGTATTGTCTATGAGTGCCCGTCCCTTATGGGGTTTTTGCACAACAGCAACCTAAGAGGTTGCACTTTTTAAGGCTGAATTCTAAAAATTAGTTTTTTTTATATAGAAAAGTAAATATAGGCGTATCGTTCTTTAGGAAGGAATATATCCCAAAAATTGAAGAAATTATACCGATGAACTGCCAAATATCCATACCTCAAATATACAAAAATCCCCACAAAATAAAACCCAGTTTTTTCGTGCCTCAAAAGCCCCTGTCCTTTATCCTGTTCCGCCCGCCACACTTCTGCATTTTGTTGGCTTGCCAAACCGCCCGCACAGCACATTGCATGTTTTGTTCAAAGCCGCCTATTGAATGAACACCTGTACCACAAAAATGCAAAGAGCTGTTGCCACCGCCGAAAGCCAAAAAATGCCCCCAAGCAAAGTTACATAACGCAGGAGCTTTATGGTACACACGAAAAGAACGGTACGGTAAAAATCAAAAACAGAGGGCGTGTAGCCATAAATTGCGTTATGTAAAATTGCCGACCTGCCCCAGCACCGTCCACGGAAAGACCTTCGGATTATGAACCCGGCGTACTGGACGGCCAGTGTCCCTATCCACAAAAATCCATTGGACTTAAAATCCAACGTGCCAATCCTTGTGGCGCTCTACGCCGCTGGGCTAACCATCCCGATAGCGGCGGAAAGCCCAACGCCCCTTCCGCCACCCTTCCCGCCCCTATCGGGACGGAAAAAAGGGGCAACGGACTGAAAATCCGTGTGCCCTTAAAAAACACCATCCAAACATCTTATCCCAAAATTCAGAAAAAACAATAAAGAAATTTTTTATCAAGAATCCGTTCATCAAAACTGCGTTCACATCTTTTTTAAAGCAGATTATCCTATCTAACTTTGCAACGTTACTTACTGTTAAACAGTATATTAATCCTTCCTGAAGTTTTTGTCACAACCTTTTACAAGACCATATCCTACCTTCGTTTGGAAGGTCCGGAAAACCGATGTCCTTTTTTTATTTACAGAAAAACTAAACTTTTATCAAGCCCCGTCATATATATAAATGAAGGGCTTTAAAAAAACTGAAGCCAAAAACTGTGTTGACATTGTTACATAAAAACACAGATAGAATAATAACCACAAAAAAATAGGGTCAAATATGGATCAAAAAATAAAAGAAACAAAAATGGAACGGAAATTTAAATTTAAAATCAATATAGAGATGAGCAGTAAATCAAGGAAAAAGAACAAAGGAAGAAAACCGTCCGTCAACTGGTGGATGGTCAAGAAGCTCGTGACGATAGCTTTTGTCATAATCAAGATAATGATTACATAAATATCAGTATATTTATGGTATGGAAGGATGGACGTTCTTTGATGATTTTTTTGACAGGTGCTCTAGGGCAAAGGGCAAAAGCGGCCAGGAAATATGTTAGGTTCGTACAAGTACGGTTACAATGGGAAGGAACGGCAGGAGGAACTTAATCTAAATTGGATTGATTATGGTGCACGTAACTACGATGCGGCACTGGGCAGATGGATGAACATTGATCCTCTTGCTGAAGATTATTTTGATAATAGTCCATATAATTATGTGGCAAATACGCCGTTAATTGCTTATGATCCCGATGGTAAAAGAATAGCAATTGTTGGAGATAAAGATTATAGACAACAGGTTTTGGCTAAATTAATTTCATTAGCTTTAGCTTCTGAAACTGGAGCAGCACAGTTAAATGCAACTATTAAATCCGATAATACTTTAACCTTTTTTGACCCCGAGAGTGATTTTGACAATTTAAATATGTCTGATGCGGACAAAAACGGAAATAGGTCAGTAGGTTTTTCAATTGATAAAGAAAATAAAAGCCTTGATGCAGAGAATGGAAGAAACGGCAAAGAATTAGCATCAAACTCCAATACCAAAATAGGGCATGAGTTAGCCCATTTTAATAATGATTACGAAGGTATCTTAATTCAAAACGGTAGACAGATGAGAAATCCATTTGACGCAAGTGAGGTTCAAGCAGTCGAAGTTGAAAACCAAATTCGTAAAGAACTCGGAATGTACGAAAGAACACATTATGGCGGTGTCAATGTATATGGAATGTCAACTAAGCAAACCCAGTATGCGGGATATTATGAATTGACAAGAAAGAGTAGTTATGCTCAAATAGCTAAGGATAATGTAAATAGGAGCCAAATCATAAAGGGAAAAGGGTTTAAAATTTCCACTCAGGGTGTAGGTACGTATAGTTATAGACATAGAAGATTACTTCCATTTGTCAAAAAACCTGTACCAAATGAAGAAACAAGTATTGAAAAAACCAACTAAAATGAAAATTTTCTGTATATTTATTACATTGCTTACCCTTACTTCTTGTTTGGAAAGAAGTGAACCTTTTATTGATATAGATAGTTCAACTTGGAATAAAGAAACTATTGATTTTGCTTTTCAACACTGTGATTTAAATAAAAATTCTTATAACCAAATAGGAATACCTCCTATTTATAATTCTGAAAATGAAACAATAACCCTTAAAGAGGATTTAGAAAGCATATTAGAAGTTAGAAATATCTTTATTGATACCCTTTTAGGTTTAAATTTACGATATCAAGAGAACGGTCATATAACGATAGATGAAATCTATGATAAATCATCAGAACTTAATTTTATTAGTTCTTCATTTAAAGTCTATCCAAGTTCTGGTAAAGCATATTCATTTTCTTTTTTTTCTAAGAATAGTGTCGAAGTAGAAGAAATAGAGAATGTAAATCCTGACGAAATTACTTTAATAAACAATGAGAGATGCATTAATGATTTAACCCCAGGATATCCCCTAGACCTAATTGTTATTAAATCAACTATTGAAAAAAAAGAAAAAGAAGAAACAATCTATAATATAGAGCATATGGCTTTTGGCTCTACAAGCCATTAACAAGTTCTTATGCATACACCCCAGTAATGTCCCAAACAGGTGCTTTTTGACAGTAAATAGTTTTAGCAACTGTATATCATTAATTTACAAAAATAATAAGACTTGTTTTCAGGGCTTATTCTATTCATTGAAATATAGAAAACGTCTTAGAGGCTATATGGTAAGACTTCTATATTCCTAAGTGGCTCAAAATGGTGCTTAGCTATATTTGCAGATGAATTGTAAAAACTGCAACCAAGCTAATTGTATAAAAAAAGGAAAACGAAATGGGAGATAACGGTTTTTTTGCAAAAATTGTTTTTCTTCATTTCAAGACTCATATCGCTATAAAGCCTACCAACCCACAACCAATACCCTAATTATAAAACTGTTGAAAGAAGGCTGTGGCGTGTTAAGTATTCCAAGGATCATTGGTATATCCAAAAACACAGTGCTTTCCCGAATGTTGAAATTAAGCAAACAAATTACAGCTTCAGACTTATCAAAATTTGGATACAAATATGAGCTTGATGAAATGTGGACATTTATAAAAATGAAAGAGGATTTTACTTGGATCACGTATGCCATCGAAAGAGACTCCAAAAATGTAGTTGGTTTTTTAATTGGAAGTAAATCTAAAGCAAATATCAGACCCCTTGTGGAAGAAATATTATTGCTCAGCCCATAACTGATTTATACAGATAAATTGAATATATATCCAAGTCTTATCCCGAAAGAAATTCATAAGGTATTTAAATATTGTACTAACAAAATTGAACGCAACAATTTAACCTTACGGACTCATGTAAAAAGATTGGCTAGACGAACCATTTGTTTTTCTAAAGATGAAAAATACCTTGAAGCACATCTTAAGATATACTTTTGGAGGTAACAATACAAATTAAATTTTCAGTTTTCTACTTTTGAGGATTGCCGAAAAAAGTGTAATGTTCAAACCTCTTAGAAGAGTTTCGTTCAAAGGAAGGTGTTTTTATGAAATAAGAACTTGAAATAATTATATTAAAACTACTCGATGAAAAATAACAAGGAATGTTCCCTTGGAAGTGCTCAAAAGTATCTGGGCACAACAACAGGAGCATTCAAAAGGAAAAAGCGAACTATAAAAAATAACTTTTAGAACTTTTCTTATGACATATTGACGCTTTTGAATTAATGGCTAATATTTTGATAATTGATTAACATAATTATTAAATATTTTTGTGAAATTTTTATAACTGGCAAACTATTCGGTAATTCAAATAGCTTATCAGTCTTGAAGGTTTTGAGTTCGAAATCTACGAAGACTGGCTTCTCTTCGATGGTATGAAGCTGATTAAACAATATAATCGATGAGCAATAGGAAAAAATATCACGTAACTCAAAGAGAAGATGGAAGTTGGCAAGGTAAAAAAGTTGGAGGAGAGAGAGCCTCGTTTATAGCTGATACCAAAGCCGAAGCGGTTCAACGTATGTCCGAAATCGGAAGAAATCAGAATAATACGTCTGTACGTATTCACAAAACTGATGGAAAATTTCAAGAGGAAAGAACCTATGGAAATGATCCACACCCACCCGATGGATAATTATACCCAATTCAAAAAGGACGATTTTTAAATCGTCCTTTTTTATTGATATTGAGGTCTTAGGGGTTTACCCTAAAAAGAGCTTATGACGTCACAATGCAATCTTGCCTTTGATGTCCTAAAAGATTGCCAACGGAGTTTGCTATCGACTCAGATGACATCCGAAGACACGATGTCTTTTTATATTGCACTCATCAAAGTAATATAAAAGATATTGGCCAATGAAGGACAATACCTTTTTAAATAGTTGTGTTAATAAAGATAAGCTTATAAGGTGGTATAAACATAAGTTTCTGGTATCCACAAATTAGTAATGATTATTAATTACTTTTATAATTATGTAAACAGTTAATCACAACCGAAATACTAATGAGGTTTCTACTTGAGAATGTACCATACAACGAACCTGATGATAGCGTTACTTCAAATCAGCAGAACGGAAACGAAGCAGAGGTTCTTGGAGCCGCTAATCTTCTGCGAGCTATGGGGGCAGAAGTTAGTTGGGGTAGTAGAAATGAAGACGGTCGAAAAATTGATTTAATTGCTTCCTATGACCACCCTTGGATTAAAAAGGAAAGAGTCTTGATTCTAGTGCAAGTAAAATCTGGACCAACATATGGAGAAAAAACAGTTGATGGATTTAAACTATTTTCTGCATCTAAGAAAGCAGTAATGCGAACCTCACATCCCATTTGTTTGATTTGGATCGACAGAGAGATTCAATGTAATTATTGGGCTTATATACATCCTCATTCAACACCATCTAATCAGACTTACAAAGATAATCATAGGATTTCTCCGCCTATGAGATTTGACATTGCAAGAAGTCAATCTAAGTTCATACCAAATAAGCAAGGTGGTAAGGGCGTCATTATGCCATTCGGAGACTTTTCGGATTTAAAACAGAGAAGGTCAACCGTTCTCAACGAATACAAGTCCTTAAAAAACAAAAACCTCGTCAATCCCAATCTAGGTATAGTTGAAATTACTCGTATTGGATGGAGACATATGTTTAGGAAAAATAGGGCTGCCCAAAATAAAGAATCCAGTCTCGTTGTAATTCCATATTTAGAAAAAATCATTCAGGATAAACCTACTTCTATTTACGTTTCGGATTTAATAAACAAGGCTCAAGATAATTATAAATACAGAAGAAGCGAGTACGTTCTCTCCTATGAAGACGTAAAACTTTTCAAAGCTGGAGCAACCAATAGTGTTAAAGTTGTTATTAGGCTAATTGAAGAGATTAGATGGCCAGAGGATTGGATTTCAAATGCCTACTTAAGTCAACTTATAGATAGGAAAGTAAGTCTTCTTAGTAGTTATTATAAAGAGTGAGAGCTGCCAGTACTTGCAAATAAAGTTTGTCATTAATTTATAAAAACCTGACATTTTCACTTGATAGCGCACTGGTTAGTAGCTCTCGGTACAAAGATAAAAAAAAGTAGCGTCTTGAAAAAGCTATAATTAATGAAGATGATAACCATAAATTGAAAAAAATAAATATAAACAAACAATTCGGTAAGCGAAAAGTGGTGTACTTTTCAATTCTACCCAACAATATTTAGCAAAGTGAAATCTTCAACAAGAAAAATTGATAATAATAAAGACTTCGATACTGAATTAAATTTCATTAAGAGAATAGATGCAATTGAAAATATTGAGTTAAAAGAAGCTAATACTAGCGATCTATTTGCTTTATTGAATAGAGGAGAACTTAAATTTAAACTTGAAATAAGCAATATCTTTTCAGAGAACGATAATCTTCAAGAACTTTCTTTTTCACTTGAAAATAAAACCTTCATAGTTAAAGAGTTTAATGATGTGGGCAAGAAAACAAAAATATCTTCAGAAAGTGGTGTCCAACTTCTTACATCTATTGAATTAGACACATTTCACTCAACCGCATTCAAAAAGAAAGGGCGTTATAAATCATTTTACCCTGTAGAATTGAAAGATGTTAAAACCTTTCATAATGAATTTGAAACGGTAACCTATCAAAGAAACGGCATTGAACATTTTTATGATTGCCTAAGGATTACTATCGAAAAGCGTAAATATGATTTGACTCAAATCAAAGATGAAAATCGAGGGTATTATGTGTTTGAGTGTTTGCAAGATCAAAATTTTGAAGATTTTTCAGACGCATGTTACTCAATTCAACAAGCCGTAGGATTTATAAATAAACTAATGGTCGGTGGAGAAAAATTCATTTTTGATGGTAATGGTGAGTTTTATTATTCAAATTTTATCAGACCGACCCTTAGAGGGTTGTATTCTCCAATATTTTCAAATCCCTATTCAAAAATGGATATTGAAAGAAAGGTTGCAGAAAAAATGGTTAATAAGTTGTCAAGAATTTCACTTGAGGACTTATCGAGCCTAACAACTCGAATACATCAAAACCCTGTGTTCTCGGTAGTAATTTTAATAATCTTAGAATCAACTTCAATCGCATCTTTGTTGCTAATACCCTCATCATTTGCCGTAATTATTGAACAGCTTTCCAAACATCTGAATGTTGAAGAAATTGGGCTTGATAAGCCAATTGATGATCCAGAGTTAGAGTCCACTATAATTGACCAGTTACATCAGGTTATCGACCAAAACAAAAAAGATTTAACCCCCGAAAATATCCTAAAACTCAAAAGAAGGCTTAATGGCATCAATAGGCCTATGAATAAAAGAGCGTTGACCAATAACGAGAAACTTACTCGACCTTTTGAACAACTAGGAATAGATTTGACTTTACATGATATTTCCATAATTGAGCATCGAAATGATCTGTTCCATGGGAACGTTCTTCTAAATACAAAACAGAGCAGAGATGAAGAAACCACTAACTTGTATATGGCTTATGTTTCTGCAAAACTGTTTACACTTATAAGTAAGCTAATTTTGAAGAGCATTGGGTATAGTGGTTATATTTACAATCAAGCTAAGTATTTAGAAAAAAAACTTGATTTGAAAACCAATGAACAATATTTCGACAAGATATAAATACCGTTTTGCCTCATTTAAAATAACATTAAAAACTGAAAATAGAGAATACCCGAATAGAAGTTGATACGCAATCCATCAATCCAATGCTTAAAATCCAAGTGAATTTGGAGTTTCCGTATGCATCAGAAATTCCTGTCTCAATATCAGGGAAATTATGCCACCAAAACGGAAAAATACTGTCTGTACTTACAGAATATGAACTAAATAGTGATAACGATTTCGGATTAACCTTAAAAACCGAACAGGAAAAAAAGTCAAAAGAAAACGATCAAAACCGACATAATATCCAATTAAGTGCTTTGCTTTCTTCCTTGGTTATCCAATCAATCGAAGAACAACGAGAAAAAACCAAAAACAAATCTGTTGAATTTTATATCGAATTTATTGTTAAAACATTAAATCAACCTGCAAGTTTAGATAATCTCCAAGGTAATGACTTAGTTCGTCTGAATATAGAAAGAAAGCACTCAAGAATTAAAGTTGAACAAAGTGATTGGGTAACCAACTTCGCTCCAAAATTGGGTATTGGGAGTTTTTTGTTATTAGAACTGAACGTAGCCGAAAATAATGTTTCAGATTTCTGGAAAGATCTTACCCAATTGCTCAAATCCAGTATTTTGGAGATGGAAAGAAATATAAGACTTGGAGAATGGAAAAAAACAATAGAATATTCAAGACAATTTTTTGACGGACTAAATATTAAGAACAATAGAAATACGGACGCACCGTTCGAAAAGAAATTAAAAGAGGTGCTCATAGCGGAACAGCATAACGAAGAAGGAATTAACAACTTACTGAAAGCGATAAAGTCTTTATTCGATTTTACCTCAAAATATGTCCATCCAAAAGATAGGTCTGGAATTGTCAAGCCATATCCGAATGCAGGAAAAGAAGATGCATATCTTGTTTATACCCTATCTATAGGATTGTTCAATTTAATAAATAGTAAAATTCTAAAGTAACGTGAAAAGTACGAGGCAAACCGGGCATCGCTACATTTCTTCTTTTGAGATATATGTGTAAAATAATATTGTAGCCAGCATGAGATGATAGAGAATTTGCATCCAATATCATAAATTTTCCTACCTTTATAGTTCAATTTATTACTGACTCCCTAGTTACTTTCTGAATGCGGGAAACCGTAACTCTCGATAAATTAGTTTATCTAATTTGCCTTATTGATATATACTTAAATAATACTATTATGCCAATTTTAAAAGACATTATTGAATGGGTGGAAGATAAACCAAAGTTTTGGCAATATGCCGTTAACCGCATCATTCGGAACAAGAACCTTACTGAAGCTGATATCATTGAGCTGGTTGAAATATGCAAAGCTGATTATGAAATCTCGGATTCTGAATTTGAAGATGTAGATATCGAAGCCTTAAAAGAAATAGTAGACAGTTCTGAGTTGGAGCAAAGTGTAAAACTGGTAAAAATTAATGAAAATAAGAATATTAATGCGCTCAAGGATGATTCCGAATTGACTTTTGCTGAAACCGGTGTGACGGGAATTTATGGCGATAATGGTTCGGGAAAATCAAGCTATGTGAGCATACTAAAAAACACCTGTAATACTCGAGGGGATTTACCGACCATCAACCACAACTTATTTGACCCTGATAGTGAGAGCAAGGTACAAATTGCGAAGGTAGGGTATGAAAAGGAAGATGGATCTACCGGTACGGTTATCTTAGAGGATGGTGAAATTGATAGTTCTGTTCTAATGGCTATTGATGTTTTTGACACATCAAGTGCAAACCATTATATCGAGGGCGAAGATGAAATTGCTTTTATTCCCTCTGGCTTGGTTGTTTTAGAGAAACTTGCACAAGCATGTAATAGTGTTGACGAAAAAATAGATGAAGAAAAAAGTCGTCTAGGAGCTACGGCTTTTGACTATTCTTTTTTGATGGATGACTTTGGAACTGAAGTCTCAAAGTTTCTTGAGGGGATAAATGAACATACCAAGGAGGAAGAATTAGAGTCGCACTCAAACCACACTGAAGAATCTGAAGAAAAAATAAAAAAACTTTCCGAAAAAATATCTAAATTAAAGGCTACCGACCCGGCTAAAGAGATTAAGGAGAATAACCAAAAGGTAAAAAGATTTAAAACATTAAAATCAAGATACCAAGCCGTAGATACTGCATTTTCTGAAAAATCACTGAACTCGGTGAGAGATTATATCAATGAGTTTATTATCGCCTCAAACGCTTCAAAAACTGCATCACAAAAAGCATTTTCTAATTTACCTATCGAAGATGTAGGTGGTGATAGTTGGAACAGGCTTTGGGAAAGTGCAAGAAGGTTTTACAACCAAGTCAATGATGATGACGAATTCCCCAACACTGATGACGATGCTACCTGTCCTCTATGTTTACAGGAATTGGGCGATGAGGCCAAGAAACGATTTTTAAATTTTGAAGAATTTGTAAAAGCAGATTTACAGGAGCAATTGGAAAAATCGACTGAAAAACTTCAAAAAGCAAAGGAATACTATGAGAACCTAGACTTCGATTTTTCTCAATACCCACCGACCATTGAGGAAATAGAGGATATTTCTGAAGGATTTGAAGATTTACAAAACTCGTATCACGCAACGTTGGAAACAGAGAGAGATAAAGTAGTTAACCTCATTGGAGCTTTAAAAAATATTGAAACAATACCAAAAGTGGAATTTGAACACACGCCAGTAGATATAATAGATATACTAATAGCTGATTTTGAGAAAAGCAATGAACGTCTTTCCAAGGTTTCTATAGAGAAAGAGCTTTCGCCTCTTGAAAAAGAGCATAGAAACTTATTGGCCATTAAAGAACTATACAAACATCAACAAAAAGTTATTGGTGAGATAGCCCGAAAGAAAAGGGTGGTCAGTTTAGATAGTTGCTTGTCACAATGCAATACTAGGAACGTCACTCTTTTTAGCAACAGCTTAGCTGAAAAATATGTAACAAATACCTTAAAAGATAATTTTAAAGATGAACTGAAACATCTGGGATTTAAAAATATCGAAGTAGCTGCAGGCATGAGGGGCCAGAGAGGTAAGCAATACCATTATCTTCAGTTAGATACCTCCTATGGAAAGGGTCTAAGTCTTAAAGACATATTGAGTGAAGGGGAGCATAGATGTATTTCCTTAGCGACTTTCTTGTCTGAACTCTCACTATCTGAACATAAATCTGCCGTAATCTTTGACGATCCTGTGTCATCCCTCGACCACAAATGGCGAAGTAAAATTGCCAAAAGAATAGTACAAGAAGCCCTTGAGCGACAGGTCATTGTTTTTACCCACGATATTACATTTTTGATGATGCTTCAGGAAGAATCTGAAAAAGGGGCTGGCCCCATTGAAGTTAAAAGTCTGACTCGAAAGAAAACAGAAACAGGAATTCCTGCTGAGAATCCACCTTGGGATGCGCTTAATGTTAAAAGACGTATAGGAACCTTGAACAATTATCACCAGAAACTTGATAAGATTGAGCGTACTGAAACTGAGGAAATGTACCGCAATAACGTAAAACCATTTTATGGAAAATTAAGAGAGACATGGGAGCGGCTTGTGGAGGAAATATTACTCAATATGTCCGTACAAAGATTTGGCAGGGAAATCCAAACACAAAGGCTTAAAAAAGTGATAGATATAACTAAAGAAGACTATGATATCATTGATGTAAATATGAAAAAATGCTCAACTTTTTTTGACGGTCACGATAGTGCTGGAGCTCTTATCGAAAGTTATCCTGATGCTGAAGAGGTAAAAGCAGATATCGAAATATTGGAAAACTATGTTATAGACTTAAGAAAACGCAGATAGTTAAACTATACGCAAGTTAAATATATAATTGGCTATATTCACGTTGATAAAAGCCTTCATCATTAAATCTCCTTAAATTAAGAGAGGTATAGATTAAATTCTTAGCCACAGCAAATGAATTGAGTTGATTTTTGAGTTGAACATAAAATAAAATAATTTTTTGATTACATCCAAGAAAAATGTAATTTTATATTTCCAAAAAATTATCAGAGATGGAAAAGAGTGACCTAAGACCAGTAGAAGTTAGTAGTATGTACATAAAAAATATTGATGAAGGCGGAGGAAGGGCAATCAAGAAGTTTCAAGGATTTTTCCACTGCTGGAACTTAATCGATGGTATCAATTACGCCGTAATTGAGGACATTGACGGCAATGTGGGACAATATGAGGCCAACAACATCAAATTTTTGGATAGGGAGATCAACTTAGATTAAAAATGTCAAGAATTTCTAATGTCTTCCAGCACCTCCAACCTTTTTTTAATTTCATATCGATAATGTACCAAACAGGTTCTTTCTATAAGCAATTTTTTTAGCAGTTGATTATCATTATAATACAGCGATATAAGGTGTAAAAACATATCTAATTCTATCTTTTAGAACTTTTAAAAATCTTTTATAACCTATTAAATAGGGTTTATTAACTCTACGTGGATTAAATTGGTGCTTGGGGATATATTAAAATTGGTTTTTAACTTGTTCTAAAATTGAGGTATAATAATTTCGATTAACCTATAATACCTGAGATTATAATTAATTCGTGATTAGAGTTAGCTCTTTTTATAATTGGTATATTTTCTATTTAAGAATTTCTTCTCTTATATAATTCTTAGTAGGAATGAGGTGCTTATCATCTTTCATTTCAATAACAGATTCTAGTATTTTTTCCCAACGTAAAGCCTGACAATTTCAGAGTTAACATTATTCTATATTGCCAATGCAATTTTCCATTTTGTATTATTCAACAGTTTAATTTTTTCTTTTTTATTGATTTCAGCAAGAAAAAAAATAACCTCAAATTCTTTTTGTTTTTTAAGTTTTTGTTCTATTATTGCCTATGTAAAAAACCTTGTTAAGTATTGTAAACACTGAATTTGTGCTGAAAAACAGAAAATTCAAATATTTGCAACGCAAAACATAAAATCTATGTTTTTTTAGCACTGAATTTTGGATTTAAATTTAGTTCTAATTGTATAGGGTGAAATATAAAAATAGAATTTGTAAGATTAATCGCATCATAAATAATTATCAATAGTGGTGATTTTATAATATAAAGAATACAAAATATATGCGTGAGCACATAAACGATTTAATAAGTGGATTAAAACCTGTAGAAGCAATCAATATCAATCGAAAGTTGGGTGAAGTGGACTTAAACTTTGGTATTATGCCTAAAATTGATAAATCTAGTTTAGGAGCATTTATATCTTATATGGCCATTGCTCAGTTAGATCAATATTCAGATTTAAAAAAGACCCGAAGTTTGTATGATATTTATGAGTCAGAACATTTTATGGATATCCATTTAAGTTGCTACTTCAGAAGGCTAATTCTACAATCAATTAACCAAATCCCAGAACTGATTGACCGTGTAGTTAAGATGGAGAATGTGAATTTAAAGCATTTTGAACAGACAAAAGAGATACAAAGTCTTGTATTTGAGCATTTGGTGAATCGCATATCATTTGAAAGAGAAATGGATTTAGCTGTATATCTATTACGAAACCACTACATAGGCCTATTCAACAGGTCTTTACAAACAACGCTTGATAATTTTTACCTTGAATTTAAAGAGTCTAATTTAGAGTTTGATAAGTTTTTTTTCGGTAGGATAGACAAGGTCAACTTTCGATTTTTAATGGATATTTCTGAATATGATATAGAAATAATTCATCTTGGCTTTATGATCGCATTTAGAATCCCTATTTCTTACAAAAGAGCAATAAAATTTTATACATATCTAGGTGCTTTTTATGATTTAGGTAGAAAAAATAGAATAATACAGAAGTTTATGGTAGACGATATTTTAAATCATGGTCTTGATTTAAATAAACAGCAGAATGTTGTTCCGGATAATCCAATAGAACCAGAAGAAACTAAAAAAAGAGGACCTAAACTATAATGGCAAATTTAGATAAAAATATAATCAAGGCTGCTGAAGAAGTAGCTTTTCAGGATAAAAATGCAGATGTAATATTTAATTACAAACCATCAGACTATAGCATCCTAAAGGCAATTGACATCAATGATAGCTTTACGGAAGAAGAGATGCAACATATTGCCTATGTAAATACAAGGACAATGTCATTAAGGCAAGCTCTAATAATACAGATTGAAGATCGTTTACATAGGGAGATAAAATTTGATACTATGGATTTTGAAGACCTATGTAATGTCTGTAATGTCATTTATAAAGGTGTTCTTAAGAATAGAGACAAGAAAAAATTAAACTATTCTTTGGAGTACTGTCATCCTCGATTGAATATAAGAGGAAAATACAGTTATGCTGCTTTTTTAAGATATTATGAACCCGCTTTATTAAAAGTTATTTTAATACGTAATCTTTATAAAATTAAGAACGAAATTCTACTCGATCTAGTTCTTATAATAAAAAAAGTACAATTATATCGCAGTTAAGTGTACAAAACTTCTCTGTACACCTAAATGAAAATTTTTTAAAACTCCACATTACATTTGACGGTATAATAATCTTAAATACTGTCAAGTTATGAACAACCCTAAATTAATGCTTATCACAGATCAAGGAGTACAAGAATTTGTTCCAAAATTTTTTTTGGACAAAGTAATCTCCGATCATCAAAAAGAAAGTCTTATAGATGATAAAAATGATCCCAATTTAAAAGAAGAGCAATTGGTAAAAAAGCTCTACACGATGGCGCAGGTAATAAAAATCTTTATGACCTCAAGACCTACAATTTATGCATGGATAAAAAAGGGATTACTACATCCAGTGACCATTGGAGGTCGTGTTTATTTTCGTCCATCAGATATTGACCAATTAATTGATGATCGTGGAAAAGAGGAATAATTTCTTCCCCTTTCTAAAATCAATTACAACTTCAAATTAAAAAGTCCAGCCCGGGATGACTTTTTAAATGTTTAAAATAATTTCAAAATAGAACAATCCAGACCTTGTAACTCATCTTGTTGAAGAATCTTAATAATACAGATAAACCAATCTAAAATTACTTATTTAAAGACTTTAAATAAGTAACAAAAGCTTACTAAATCAACAATGCCTGTAAGTAATAGCATTGGTTGAGGTAGCAAGTGGTGTCTTTGTACTCCCTATCGTACGTACAAAAACGGATTATTCGCTAAAGCTCATACAATGAAAAATAAAACCGAAAGAATACAATTACGCGTTTCACTTGAGGATAAGAATTCCATTGAAAAGATGGCCAGAAGTAAAAAAACAAACGTGAGTCACTTAATGGTACACTCAGTTTTAAATAAACCGATTTATATTAAATGGCAACCTGACATTTACGCAGAAGAATTAAAAAAAGAACTCTCAACCATAGGGCGAAATTTATTTCAATTAGTAAAATTAAGAAGAGTATATAAGTTTCCAGAAACGATGGCTCTTCAAAATAATATTGATGAAATAGAAAAAATGATGAAAAAAATAAACCACTATTATGATAGCAAAAGTAATTACTAGTGGGAGTATAAAGAGCCTTATGAAGTATTTAACGGATAAGGAATATAGTTTAGTTGATATGAATAAGGTGTTGATGAATGGTTCTTATAATCCTGTAGTGGAAGAGTTTACACGGTTGCAGAAACAAAATGTACGGTGTAAATCGCCGAACTTTCATATCATCTTATCTTTCGCAAAAGATGAAATTATCACACCTAAAATACAGAACGATATTTTACAGGATTTTATAAAGCAATTGGTAGGGCCTGACCAAATGTGGGTGGCTATTGAGCATCCAAAATCAGGTACTCATCAACACCTTCACATTGCAATGAACAGAATCCAGAGTAATGGTAAAGCACTTTCCAGTTCCAATACTGCTTATCGCTGCCTTGATATTTGTAGAAGATTGGAAAAGAAATATAATCTTCAGCAGCTGTCAAGTTTCAAAGGAGAAAATCAAAATATCAGGAAGGAGAAACTAAAAGAGATTATCAATGTGACCATCAGAAAAGTATCGAATATGAATGACTTTAAGGTCGAACTGCGTAAACATCAATTCAAGGTGTTGCAGGCAAGAGGAATTGCCTTTATTGATAAACAATGTGGCGCAAAAATTAAAGGAAGCGATTTAGGTAGAGAGTACAGCTTGATGTATATCAAAAAACGGATAGAAATGTATAGTGCTCTGAGAGCAGAGATGAATAGTGAAAGAACTCAACAACTTCCAGAAGGTATAGAACCAGAAGGAACATTGATAGCAGATATTGCCAACTTCACCGCATTTTTATTAAAGGATAGAACGAGGAGATCCTACCAACAAGAGGAATATGATCCAGAAAAAGAGCGCAAAAAACGAAAGAGACGGCGAGGACGAAGAATGTAATAATAACCAAAAAACTAACTATTATGGAATCAGAAAGTAATAAAAGACTAGTAGAAAAAATGGATATAATTGTGCATCATTTCTCTAAACTGGAAATTTCCGATCAGAATTTAACAAATGCACTTCAGAGTATTGATACAAGAGAAATAAGCAGTTTAAAAAATGAGTTAAGTTTATTTCCAAAAAAGATTAAGGCGTTTAATGAAAAACAGGAGAGTAATTATGAGAAAATACAGATAAGTCAAATGGTTCTTCAAGAATGTATAGATCGCTTATTTAATGATCTACCGAATGATGGTAAATTTATAAGCGAAATCAATTTTGGTGAAAAAACCTCAAAACGATTTTTAAAATTGGTTTTAGCGATATTTTTGGGGATTTATATTACTATTAGCATTGGCTACTTTGGGACAAGATACTATAAAGAGAGGCCTTATAAAAAAGCTTTTGAAAGCTTATATGATATTCCAGGAGAACAATCAAAACATATAATGAAAGTTGAATGGGAAAAAGTCAACGGAAATGAATATAAGCGTTAAAATTAAATAGCAAGGGGAATGAAAGTCCAATTTTATTTCCCTTGTTTATCCAAATTAAAATAGTAATCTTTATTCTTACGTAAAACAAATTCGGAATAGTCTCGAGGTAGGTTCAAGGGGTCTTCAGTATTTTCACCCTTATCAAAAATAAAGTCTACGCAAAGTTCAATTTCCCTATTATCTGATAACTGATTCAAGAGCTCTCTATAATTTTGTTCTAAAAGATTGTGGAACTGTACCATTGCAGATTTAGAATTATCACAGGAGCCTAGTATTGTTTCATCAGCAAAGAAATGATTGTCGTATAAAAAGTCTATTGAGTTTTCACCCAGTCCATCAGCATAACGCCACCGTGGGAATGTTAAATTAAGAAAATGAATCATCTCAATATAGATAGGGTCTGTGGTAAAATCTTTAATTTCAAGGCCAGGTGGTAAATCAATGTTTTCAATCATCTTGTGTTATTTTTGTACTACTATTTGTGCTCCTGTATGTACTCCTCTTTAATTATAGCAAGCATATTATAAAATTGAGTATTTTTAGAGGAAGAGGTTATATTTGATTCTTGGATAATCTTGGAAATCACTTTAGGATGAGACTGTGTTTTGCCATAGATATTTGCATAATATTCTTTAATCCCTTTTAGATTTATTTTTTCTTTTTTAAAGATAGAATTATTTTTCAGGTTTTTTAAATTTAGGGAACAATCTTCTTTTGGGACACGCTTTAAGGTGCCCTCTTTAAATCTCTTTGTAATTTCTACAGAGGCAATATGGGTGGCTTTATTATACATTTTTAAATGAATAGGGGCGTTTTCAGAAAATTGACCATTTGTCTCTGATCTCAATTTTTCTAAATAAAAATAAAATGCCTGTATGGAAGAATAACCAGCAAGCATATCGGCAACCATTTTATCTATATGTTTTAATTGATCCGGATTCATTTTTCTGTCAATATTTTTGTGCTACTTTATAAATTTTAAAAGAATCAAGGTCTGTCAAATATAATAAAAAATATAGCAAATTTGCTATATTTTATGATGTTACATCTTTCGAAATTGCTTGAGTGAAAACTCAAGAGGATAAAATATTTGTGAAAAAGTTTGGCAAGAACCTTCGTAAGGTTAGAAAATCCAAAAAAATATCAATGACGAAACTTGCCTTTGATTCAGGTTTGGAGTATTCTCAGATTAGTAGAATAGAATTAGGACAAATAAACACATCCATTGCGGCTGTTAATAGTATTGCGTTGGCTTTGAAGATAGAAACCAAGGAGTTATTTGATTTTTAATTAGTAAATAAAGTAGAAAAGTTAAGCTTCCCAAGCTTCCTTAATTTTTAATGCTACTTTTAAATATTAAACCGTCAAATTAAATTTGATTTTATTTGATAAGGAAAGTAAGGGTAAGAGAATTTAATACCTAATCAAATTTTAACAAATTGTGGTAAACCGTAATAAATCAACTGCATAATTTGTATATTTAGAGACAGTAAATAGTCTCAGGTTATATTATAATTTCAAGAGCTAATGATAATTCATTAGCTTTTTTATTTTAGGTTATTAAAAAATGAATTGTTTATGAAAATTAAAAAGATAAAAATTGAAAACTACAGACTCTTAAAGAAGTTTTCAATTGATTTAGAAGAAATAATGTCTTTGGTAATTGGTAAAAACAATACAGGGAAGACTTCACTATTAACAGTCATAAATAGTTTTTTAAATGGTTCTGATAAAAGTAGGTTTTCATTTGATGATTTCAATATAGATTTTAAAAATGAATTAAGAACCTTAATTGAAGAGGAAATTCCGTTACAAGAAAATTATAAATCAGTAGGTATAAAACTTAAACTTTTTATCGAGTATAATGAAGACGATAACTTAGCTAACCTTAGCAGAGTTATGATGGACTTAGACCCTGAAAACAAGTTTATTGTTTTAGGTTTTGAATATCATTTAACATACGATTCATTAGAGAAAATCAAGCAAAAGTATACTGAATTTCAAGCTAAAGAAGTTGTAAAACTTGGTGAGGACGAAAACTATAGACTGAGAGATATATTTTATTTTTTAAAAATATATCAAGGGGAGTTCTTTAAATCTAGTCGAAAATCTATAGAATACAATAGAATTGATGAAATTGAAAATGAAGATAATTTCATTGATTTAGATGTGGAAAAAATATCAACTAAAGATATTATAAGTTTTAAATTTATTAGTGCTAAAAGAAGTGTAACAAATAAGGAGAATGATCAAACACTATCAGGTCAAACATCAGAAATTTATAATGAAACAGAGAAAACAGATGAGCAAAATGAAAAAATAGAGCAATTTAAAGAAGAACTAATAACAACAGATTATGCGCTATCAGAAATTTATGAAACTCTATTCGAAGTTGTTGTTGAAAAAGTACGATTATTTGGAGGTATTAAAAGTGATGATTCCACCATTAAAATAGAATCTTCTTTACAGCACAGAGAATTATTATCAGGAAACACAACAGTTATGTACAAACATAATGACACAACTTTACCTGAATATAATAATGGTTTGGGATATATGAACTTGATTAGTATGATATTTCAGATTGAAATATTAATACAAGAATTTAAAAAGAGTAAAGATGAAAAGCCTGCCGATATAAACTTGTTATTTATTGAAGAACCTGAAGCGCATACACATCCTCAAATGCAGTATGTTTTTATTAAAAATATAAAGTCTTTACTTGACCAAGGAATAGTTCGAGAAGATGGTGATAATAGAAAACTACAAACTGTAATAACAACACATTCTTCTCACATAGTTTCTGAAAGCAATTTTGATAATGTAAAATATCTGAAAAAAGAAGATGAAAACAATGTAATTGCAAAAAATCTAATAGACCTTAAAAAACAGTATGAAGCTGATTTAACACAGTATCAATTTTTAAAACAGTACTTAACTATAAGTAGAGCTGAAATATTCTTCGCAGACAAAGCCATTTTAATTGAAGGCGATACAGAAAGAATTTTGATTCCAACTCTAATGAAAAAGTTAGATAAAGATGAAGAAAGAAGATATATCGCTTTGGCAGATAAAGACCCAAAACTTCCTTTGTCCTCTCAAAATATTTCTATAATCGAGGTTGGAGCATATTCGCAGATTTTTGAAAAATTTATTGAGTTTATAGGAATAAAATCCTTAATAATAACCGATCTGGATTCTGTGGGTGATGATACTAAAAAGTGTCGAGTTGCTTTAGGTACTAATTATTCTAATGATGCTCTAAAATTATTTTTTAATAATGCCACTTTAGACGAGTTGAAGGCATTTACAATTGATGAAAAGAAAGTTTCAAAAAATGTAGAAGAATGGCAAGTTGATGTAAATGGAAACCTTTGTGTTGTTTATCAAACAATGGAAAATGGGGTAAATGCTAGAAGTTTTGAGGACGCATTTATTCAAATCAATAGAGAATTCATTAATGGAAAAAAAGAATCCTTTAGAGGATTAAAGAATAGAGCGTATTTTGATGTTGCAGCAAATGATTCTTATAAATTAGCTGAAGAATGTATTAGAAAAAAAACACATTTCGCGCTGGATATTTTATTCCATACAAACGAAGAATTTAATAATTGGGAAATACCTCTATACATTAAAGAAGGATTATTATGGCTAAAGTAGTAGAAGGAGATATAGAAGTATTAGATGAATTTAAACAGATAATTAACCACATTGGAAATGGTAATAATTTCTTGTTAAGTGGTGGAGCTGGTAGTGGAAAAACATATACTCTAGTTCAAGTTATTAAAAAATGCATTGAAGATTTCCCTACTTCAAAAGTTGCTTGTATGACATATACTAATGCTGCTGTGAAAGAAATTGAAGAAAGAGTAAATCATAAAAATTTAAATGTTACTACAATTCACGATTTCTTATGGGATAATATTAAGCATTTTCAAAAAGAACTAAAACAAAGTCTTATTGTTTTAGCTAATGATGATTTAATTACCAGAATTAATATTTCAAGTGTTAGCCCTGTTCCAGACGATTTTTTTAATGGTTTAGAAAAAGGAATTCAATATAAAGAGTATTTACGTTTACAAGAAGGTATTATATCTCACGATGAATTATTGATATTGGCTAATCACTTGTTTCAAACATACCCAAAGCTAAATGATATCCTTAAAGATAGATTTAAGTTCATTTTTGTAGATGAATATCAAGATACTAGTAAATTGGTAATAGAGATTTTTTTAGAACATTTTAAACTAAGTAATAAAAAAAATATTATTGGTTTTTTTGGAGATGCAATGCAATGTATATACGATAATACTGTTGGCAATTTAGATGAATATAAAGGTGAAGAAGATGATAAAGTTCGAGAAGTTAAAAAACAACAAAATAGAAGAAATCCAAAATTAGTTATTGATTTAGCCAATAGGCTAAGAACAGATGGTTTGGTACAAACTGAATCGGATGATAATAATGCTCCAAATATGAATAATGACGGCACTTTAAAAGTCGGAGATGTTCAGTTTTTATATTCCGATGATAACAATATTGAAGTAGTAAAAGAACATCTTGGTTGGGATTTTAATGACTCTAAAAACACTAAAGAACTTAATTTAACCCATAATCTAATAGCAGACAAAGCTGGAATTAGAAATTTGATGAATATTTACAATAGTGATGGTATAATACAATACAAAAATCGAGTTCGAAAATATATCAAAGATAATGGAGTTGATGAAGATTTCTCTGCTATGACTTTTGGAAAAGTTTCAGATTTCTTAGTAGGTGTAAGTCCTACAAATCGAATGCAACAATTTATCGATGATAATCCTGAATTGTATGATGTAGCCAGAAATCAGAATTGGGAGGTTTTCTCGAAAATATATGTAGATAAAGACCAATTACTTGATGATAAGAAACAAAGTGAGGATGATGAAAATAAAAAAGGTTCAAAGCGAGATGCTCTAATAAGACATTTATTTAAAATAGAAAACAATATTTTTCTGTATTCAAATAACCGATATAATGAGTTTCTAAGAGCCACAGACTATAGATTTAACATACGTAAAATAGAGGACAAAAAAGTTTTAAAAACAAATATTGAATCATTGATTAATGTTGGAGAAAAAACTATTGAAGAAGTAATAAATGAAGCTAATGAAAATGGTGTTTGCTTAATTGATGATAAATTAGAAAGGTTTATTGCTGATAAGGAATATTTGTTTAACAGAGTTAAGAATGTAAAATATAAGGAGTTCCAAAAATTATATATTTATTTAGAAGGTTTTACACCTTTTTCAACACAACATAAAACTAAAGGAGCAGAATTTGATAATGTATTAGTGATTTTAGACAATGGAGGATGGAATAATTATAATTTTAAAAACCTGTTTTTAGTTGAAGGTTCTGAATCTGTATTAGAAAGAACACAAAAATTATTCTACGTTTGTTGTACAAGGTCTAAAGAAAAGTTAGCCATATATTTTAATTCACCCAATGAAGCTGTATTAGCAAAAGCAATTGAATGGTTTGGAGTTGAAAATGTTATTGATTTAAATTAATTTAAAAGAGATTGTGGACAGCTTTAACCTATATAGAGAAGCAAAAGACCAATATGAGAAATTAATTCCAGAAAGAAATGATGGGTTAATCCTTTTATCTCTATATGCAAAATACAAGGATAATGACTTCACAGAAGAGAATATTATATCAACTATAACCAAGGTCTTTAAAGATCAGGGCAATGAAAGTTCGAGGACTGAATACAACAGAAATAATTCTATAATATTAAGGTTTCAAGAGTCTTTTCTATGGAGAAACGCATCTAAGAAAACCTATCAATTCAAAAAATACGGATTAGAACTTTGTCAGAATATTGAAAAGCGTTTAATCGAAAAATACAATCCAGCTAAAATCAAACGGTTCTTTGCCGAATTGCACAAAAGTCTCACTGAAAACATTGAGCAAAATAGAGACTTTGATGAATGGATTGAAGACCATTTTGAGATTAGACTTCCCGAACTTACTTCACAAATAGAAATATTAGACCAACAGGTTAACGATTCTGTAAAGGATTTTAAGACAGAAATAAATTCTGAAAACCAAGGCATACTCGATGTTCTTAAAGGTATTGAAATACGTCTTGAAGTAATTAAGGAACAAGCATTCGAACTTAGAAATGCATTTCAGATTTCCTATGATATAGATGACCTTTTAATTGGTCTTCTCGAAGAGAATAAAGGACAAAACTATATCTCAAATATTTATAGGGTTCAAAATTTTCACGATAATTCTAGAAGCCAGTTAGAACAGGTAAGTAAAAGAATTGAAAAAATAAAGCCACGAATTAGAGAATTCATTTATGATTTCAACAAAAAGAATTTTGATAGAAAAACTAACAAGTTCATTGACTATCTACTACAACAATCAGTAGTAGCTAGGGAAGGAAGTTCAAAAAGAATACAGTTTCCTAATAACCTTTCAGGGTTAGTCGTAAAGTCCACAACTCACAATCTTAAATTCAATGTTATCCCAATGAGGGAAATCAGTCCCAAACTGCCTATTGAGGTTACAAAAAGAAAGGTCGATGTTTCTAAAAGAAAAGAACTATTAGAAAAGACCTTGAAATGGAAGCAGGACAAAGAGAGAATTCGTTATTGGACCAATTTAGCATTAAAAGAATTAGAACTACAAGGTTTTCTTGATTTTACACCTCTTTTCTTTAAAATTCTAAAAGAAGACCAACTTATAATCGCTGTTAAAACAGCCCATAATATTATAAGAAAGAACACTACAAACAGGAATAAATACAATGTAGGTGTTAAAAAAGAACCTGTGTACGACACAAGAAAAAAAGGAATTTCCTTATGGCAGATGACAATACAGAAAAAATAGATACCTATAGTTTTTTAAACATTAAGAAGGCAAAAAGCATTTTTGCAAAACTTGATTACACACTTAGAAATGGTATTCATATTCAAAGGGAATATCCCTTAAATGTAAACTTATATCGATTTTTAAACGAGTCTGAAAACTATGAATCACTTAAAAACTATTATAAAGATTTTTTCAATTTAAATCTCATAAAAGAAGGTACTGACTTTAACAACTACTACTATTTAAACTTTAATGAAGACGGTAAGGGCAATGTACCATCTGACAATCGGGATTATCTAAAAAGCGAATATATCATTATAGGAATGTTATTCCTAAAAATGTTTAAGCTCGATGGAAACATCGAGCTGGATAGTGTATCTGAATTCACTACCCTCTTATATGAGGAATATGAAGAACAGAAAAATGCATTAAGGAAACTGATAAACGACAATTCTTCCGATAAGAGTACAGATTTGAGTGACCAAAGATTTGAAACAGTAATTTCCAAGGCTTTTGAAAAATTTGGGGATTTGGGCTGGTTAAAATGGGAAAGAGAAGATGAGAAGAATAAATTCAAAATAATGCCATCTTTTGAACGCTTGCGTATTAACTATCAACCCCAAATCGAAACGATTGACGATTTGATAAAGGAATTAAAAGATGCAGAATAATTATCCACGTATATACAGTCTGTCCACGATTAGTATCAAACAGCATTTCAATGCCGATTACCTTTTTCATCCATATAGAACAGACTTCAGTGGCGAGAGTGGTAGCGGAAAGAGTATGATTGCAGATATGATTCAGTTGGTTCTCGTAGGTTCAAGTGAATTTAAATCTGCAACTGAAGGTAATAAGCAAAGAAATGTCAAAGGGATGCTAATTACAAAAAAAGGCCATTCATCAACTAGAGGTTATATTTTTCTGAACATTGAGGTTAGCCCAAAAAATTTTTTTGTTATTGGGGTTTACATTGAAGGAACAAGCAATGCGGCAGAAATGTTCATTATTCAAAACGGCTACGATTGGGATGATCTGACTACTTTGAATAAGCCAGTTTTCAATAAGGATTTAATAATAGACAATAAGATTGATACACTTAAGAATCTTTGCGAACGGGTTGAATTTGCTAGGATGAAATATTTCAGAAGAAAGGATTACCACCAAATCCTTTACGATAATGCCATTTTGTCTTTGGATTTAACGAAAGATGAAACTCTCAAAACTTATGCAAATATCTTAAGGTCTTTCTCAAGAGGGAAAGGTTTTAAAACTGAATCTGAAGATTTAAAAAAATTCCTTTTTGGCGATGATGAAAAAAATGCCATTATAGAAAAGTACAATGAAGAAGTTGAAAATATAAATAATGACTTCTACGAACACAAAAGATATTCTCAAGAAATCGAACTTATAAATGACAAGCAAGTTTTACTAAAAACTATCCTAGAAAAACAAAATAACTACAAGACCATCTACACGCAATATTTAGTAAAAAAGTTCAGTTACTGGAATACTTTCAAAAAGAAAACAACTACCAAGAAGCTCAAAATAGCCAAAGAACTAAATTTAAAAAAGAACGAGCTACAATTTCTCGAAAATGAAATTCTGAAATTAAAAATAGAGGATTTCGAAGAGCTGTTGGGCGTTATGAAAAAAGTTATCAAACTAACTGATAAAAACGAAGATAAAAATGATATAGCAGAACAATTTGTAGATATCGGTCAGTCCAAACTTCAAATTGAAATAGTAGAAAAATGGCTCTCTTCCCACAATAATAATATTGAAAAAGTAACTAAATGGTTTGCTTCTCAACGGCAAGAGAATAATAATAAATCTGCTTTACAAGAATTTACAAAATACCTTACCACTAATAATATTCTAGATGCTTTTAATGCATCCAATTGGCTAATTGATTACAAAGAAGAAAGCAAGGAACATTTAAAAAAAATCAAAGAATTAGAAAAGGACATAGCAGAGCTGGAATCATTATCAAGATTTTCAGACTTAAACAATCCAGAATCGTTGGTTAACTGGGCTGTAGATAATTTAGACTTTCCACTATCGAATATACTTGAAAGTATTTTAATCTACTTTCAAAAATATGAGAAGGTCAAACCTTCGGAAGAAAATTCCAAGAGGTACGTCCCATTTCCAGAGCAGCTTTTTCGCAATATAGATTCAAATATTAAGGATAAAAGTGAACACGGGTTTTGGCTTAATCTAGATGGTGTCTATGAGTTTATAGCTTGTTCAGAACATCGTGCTCTAAATGTTGAAGACCCAAATGATATTATAGAATCTTTATCTAAACTAAAGGAAGGTGTTGAAGAAAAATTATCCAAGCTTATCACGAAAAAGCAAAATATAGAACACCTTAAAAATGCACTGTTTGAATACAGTAATCTTGAAAAGCACATTGACCTTTTTAAAAGAAAGGACGAGCTACTTAATTTCAAAATTGACAATAGTTTGGAAGACCTTTCTGAAGATTCTTTTAAGCTTCATATACAGGTACAAAAGAACAAAGCTAAAATCCTTGAGAAATATAAGTCTTTACAAAAGGAATATGAGGAATTTACAAGCAGAAAGAGTCTTCTAGAAAATTATCAAAATAGAATTAAACAATTACAGTCTGAACTTTTCGAAGATGATAATCCTATTAATATTCAATTAATAGAAGAAAGAATGGCTTCAGAGGAACAACATCTGACAGAAAAAGAAAAAAACTTGAAAGAAAAGAACTTTGATGAAAAGCTATTTTTCGAAACGTACTCCAAGGATATTGTTAATAAATCTAGACTTGCATTCTTAAATCTAAAACATCAACTTTTAGACGCTATCAAAGACCTAAATAGAGATATACAGCAAAAAGAAGAACAACTCACTTTGGCACAAGAACAAATAGATGAAACCAAGCAATCAAACGAACAGCTTTTTAAATCAAAAATTAATTTTGATGAAAATATTGAAGAAGCTTTAAATCCTGATAATGGCGGAAACAATTCTTTTCAAGCTAAAGCCAATAAAGCACAACTTGCTTACAATGAATATTTAAAGATAATAACCAAAGACCTGCCGTATGATGAAACTGCTTCAATAGGACAATTGGCAAATTATCTCTTGCCAACTGTATTTCCTACTCATAAAGTCAATGAAGATTTAATTGAAAACGATATTGTAGAAAGGTTAAACAAACTAACTCAAGATATACAGGAAATCGGTTCTAGAAAAGTAGAAATTTTAGGAAGCATCTTTAATGACGTTTATAAAGTTTATACAGGATATCTTACGAAGATTAATGAAATTGATAACTATCTCAAAAAAGGGAACAGAGGTATAACTGGCGGGAACAAAGCATCATTAACTTCTAAAAAATCAATCCACTACCCAGAGAATTGGCTTACCACCTTTAGGAAACAGCTACATAATCAACTTAACTATACGGGTTTATTTAGTGAACTTCGTGAAGAGATTGATATTAATGAGATGATGATTAAAGCATTTCAAAAACTTGGTGGTAGTACTAAAGTTGGACCTGAAGATTTAATGAACCCAAAATCCTATTTTGATTTGGTATTTGAGTTAAAACTCGAAAACGAAGAAGTCAATTCTGGTAGCAATGGACAAACCTATGCGGCTAATGCTTTATTATGCTTGGCTAGGCTATCACTAATAGAAGAAAAGGACAAAGAAGGATTAAAAATTATGCCAATAGACGAAGCAGAAGGTTTGGGAAGCAATTATGATATGCTGCACGAACTAGCAAAAAAAGAAAAATACCAAATTATTACAATGGCAATTGAGACGGCAGGCGAAATAACAGAAAACGGTCAATACATTTATATTATGAACGAGAACAACTTGGCCAATGTAGATAGCTTTGTACCACCTTTAGGTATCTTCTCTGAAGAAGTGACTGAAGACATTGACGAATACATACAATCCCTATCAGATAATGAATAAGAACATTACTTGGAAAGAACTTAAAGCGCTTGATGATTTATATCAAAATAAAAGAACTAGGGCGATAATTCAAGGGCATCCTTACATTAACCATCTCATTCACGAAAGAGGTATTTTGGACTTAAAGCCGGATAACATAAAAGTTATAGTTTCCACCGATAGGTTTGATACGTTCTACGAAAAGGAATTCAAAAAACCTTTTGAAGAAGCAAAGAAGTTTTTATTAGAAAATGACATTAAGTCAACAGCCAAAAAAGCTTTCACAATCGAGGATGTAAAAACGCTAATGTTCATTGCAGAAAACAAGGTAGAATTAAAGAACAATCCGACTAATATAGAAGACTTCTCAAATGAGTTTTTTGACACCTCAAAATACCTTAAGAATAGAACGAGCGTAAGAAAAGCAGTTTTTAAAATTTTAGACATCTCACAATTCCCGTTGGACAAAAAGGAAAACCAATGGCGGTTGGTAGTTGATAGTACACATCCAAAAGCTGTAATAATGTGTGAAAATAAATCCTTCTTAAAACAACCTTGGATTGCAAAAGAGACGCAAACGAAATTATGGTACGTTGGCGGAAACAACATCGCTATTATTGATGATATAGATGAAAACGATCTTTCAAAGCCAATCTACTATTCCTGCGATTGGGATTTGGCTGGCTTACAAATTTATTCTAGAATAAAGGCTAAACTTAAAGAGCGGAACAAAGATATTCAGTTATTATACCCAAATGAGCCACATAAAAGAATAAGTACCTATATTGATTATCACTATAGTCATTGGAATTTAACAAAAAAGTTATCTGGTTTAGAGTTAGAAATTTTTTCTAAGAAAGAATTATTATTGATAAATAACTTAATTCAAAATGAAGAATGGATTGAAGAGGAATCATTGGATTTGATTGAAACCCTAGAAATAAATAGTATAATTAGCAAATGAATTTTAAATTATTAGCAATTAGACCACTAGAAAAATGTGGTAAAAAGTTTTTAAAAAACTTACAAAAGAATAGAATCTATAAAATGTATAATGACTATACATTCTATTCTGATGGTATTCTTTTAGATGATTTTGACACTAATAATCCAGAATATTCATCAATTGATAAAATAGAATATAGAAACAAATTGCCTAAAGACTTTTTTGGATCAAAAGTTAATGTGTCGGCAATTATAGGGAAAAATGGAAGTGGTAAAAGTAGTCTGGTTAATTTGTTTGTATCTGCTATTAATCAAATGTCTATTAAACTTCAAGCTCAAAATAAATTGGAAACTACTGCTTACCTTATTCCTACTGGAGAAGATGGTGAAAGCAAAATTTATTGTGAGTTTTATTATCAACTAGAAGGCGAATACTATATAGTTATAATAGAAGATGGAGAGTTTCTTTTTAAAACTTTGGATGGTGAAATTAACTTTGATTTCGAAAAATTCTTTTATTCAAATGTCATCAATTATTCGATATATGGTTTCAATTCTTGGGAACTTGGTGATTGGATAGACAATTTATTTCATAAAAATGATTCATATCAAATCCCAATAGTAATCAACCCAAAAAGAGAAAGAAAAGACGAAGGTAAAGCAGGTATTATAGATATAAATAATGAAAATTATTTATTACAACAGCGCCTTTTATCAGTTGTTATAATGAATAAAGATTTCGAAGTTACACAAAATCTTACCGTTCATTCTTTAAAACTAGATTATAAAAAAACAAAATCTTTTTTTGCCTACAGTAAGGACATCTACCAAGAAGGCAATGATTATACAGATGAAGAAAAGATAAAGCAAAATTTTCAGAAAGTTTTAAAATCAAATCTAGGCATAAGTTTCAGGTCAAATAATAGTAACCAACCCCCAACTCTATACTTTGATTTAGACAAAGTACTGGAAGTATTTAAAGAAAGATTAAATATTAATACTATATCTATCCCAGAAAATGTTCTTTATAGATTAGATATTTATATCATTTATAAGATAATAAGCATTTGCGAAAAGTATGTTAGTTACAATGGCTTCGTAACAGATGATGGTAGTGAAAAACATAAACGCTATTATATCAATATTAATGGTTTTATTGATAAGTTAGAAGGCAGTCATAGTCATATTGTTTTAAAGCTCAAACAAGTTGTGAATTTTATAAAAAACTATGAAAACATCTGGAAAGTGCTTCTTTATGAAAATTCAACTACGAAAATCTCTATAAAAAAATTATCAAATGAATTAATTTCTAAATCAAATTCCAATTTATCACTTATAGAATTGCTTCCACCTGCTATTTTTGAAACAAGATTATTCTCCAAAAATAATATTGATTTATTAGATAGTATTAGTTCTGGAGAAATGCAATTAGTACATTCTACGAGTTCGGTGATATATCATTTAAGTAATTTGAATTCAGTAGAAAAGGATGATGTTTTAGTCAAGTACCAGTATGTAAATCTTGTTTTAGATGAAATAGAACTTTATTTTCATCCGGAGTATCAAAGAAAGTTTTTGAAAAGATTATTAGATGATATCAATAGGGCAAATTTAAATACAATCAAAGGAATAAATATTTTGATAATTTCCCATTCCCCTTTTGTTTTGTCGGATATTCCAAGTCAAAATGTACTTTTTCTTGAAGTTGATGAATCCAAACAAGCAATTCCAAAAAAATATGGTTCTGATAATACCTTTGCTGAAAATGTCCATGAAATTTTATCAAATGGCTTCTTTTTAAACAATATGATGGGTGAATTTGCAAGATCAAAAATTCAAGAATTTTTGAGTTTTGAAAATGAGGATAAGTCTGATTCAATAGAACAGAAATATAAAGGAGAAAGAGCTGATTTTGTAAAACTTATTGACCTTGTAGGTGAAAAATATATAAGTAATATTCTCAAAAATCATTTAGAAGTTTTAGACAACAAATATTTAAAAGGCAAAAATCGTATTGAAAAACTTCAAGAAGAAATTGAAAGACTTCGATCAGAAAAAAAGAGATTAGAGGATGAGGAAAATTAATTACCATAAAGATTCTAAAGCTTTTAAGGACTTCAAGGAAGAATACAGTAAATGTATATTAGATAGGAACCTTCTTAATAAAGCTGAAGCTGAAAAGCTTTTAAAAAACATAGGTATTCAATATTCTTTGAAGAAAATATTGTTGTTACCAATTGAAGAATTAATAAAATTACCAGAGTTAAGTTCTTCAAATGTATTTAAAGGTCTAGACCAAAAAGAGATACAATTAAAAAAGAATAAAATTAAAGGCGTCTTCAACTATACAAGATATCAAACTAATATTTTATCAAATTTCTTTATGAAACACAGTAAAGAATTAAAGATTAAAACATGCTGTTATTGTAATATAGATTTTGTAAATCCGTATATCCCTTTTTCAAATGATTTCATGGATTTTTACCATTTTATCAATAGTTGTACAAAAGCTGATTTATTAAAAATAAAAAATATTGGTCCCAATCGAGCAGATATTATAATAGGTAAATATCAAGGTAAGATTAAGAAGTATAAGGATATCGAAAATTTAATTGATGATATTAGAATAAAGAACATATTAAAAAATCTCACAGACCAATCTGGAGTTTTAAAAACTGATAATTTTTTAGTAAAAAATAAAAACCATTTTACATTGGACCATGTTTTGCCTCAAAATCTTTATCCATATCTTTCACTATGCTTGTTTAATCTGACACCAAGCTGTTACTCTTGTAATTCAAAACTAAAACGAGATGCTAAAATATACAGTAGTATTTCTGAAATAAAATCTATTTCACCAACCGGTGTTGAGGGTGTCTTTGATTTGAATTTTAAAATTTATTTCAAAGACGGTTTTGATGAAAATAATCTACCAGATACAGCTAATGAATATTCCATCAAAATTGATAGTATACATAAAGAGTATATAGAAAAATTAAATCTTCAAGGAAGATATAATTTTCATAAGGATATTTCTTTTGGATTAATTGATAAACGTAAAACATACTCTGACTCACAGATTCAAGAAATTGTAACTTTATTTGGCGA
The DNA here is from genome assembly GCF_963974425.1 of uncultured Marixanthomonas sp. Classification (NCBI taxonomy): domain Bacteria; kingdom Pseudomonadati; phylum Bacteroidota; class Flavobacteriia; order Flavobacteriales; family Flavobacteriaceae; genus Marixanthomonas; species uncultured Marixanthomonas sp. Next base: position 48,705 of record NZ_CAXBCK010000002.1, on the reverse strand, counting down.
AAAAAATATTGAAATTAATGAGGTTCAGTTGAAGAAACAGATTTTTGGTTCAATTATTTTTGAAGAAGATTCAAATACTCAATTTGAAAAATATAAAAAAGATATTGCAAAACAACTGGGTATAATTTAAAACTGCTAAAACAACTTTATTATAAATTCTTTAACTAGTTATAGAAACCTTTATGTTTGGAGACCTCTTAAATTTTATCTCTTTATAATAGTGAGAAGCTCTTTAAAATAATATTTAATAAGTTTAGTTCTATTCCATTTCATTAGGTCTTGAATATTGTCTTTAATAGAAGAGTCCTCAGTCCGACTAAAGTTATATTGCCAAGAATGTATTGATTCGAGTAAGCCTCTAGCTATATTTTCTTTAGCATTTTCAATAGATTTCCCATTATTAAATTTTGAAAAGTGGAGTCCATAAAAAACATAAATATTTTCATCTTCAGTTCCTTTTGAATGAATTAATGAATCTTGTAGTGATTCAAGAAGTGTTTTATCGAATAAGGTCTCGTAAAAAGACTCAGCAGTTTTACATGCAGTTGAATTATTTATATTCCATAGCGTACCTATATAAGCCCTAGTTCTTATAGCTATAAAGTGATTTTTAATATCATAGGCAGACCAGCATGTGTTGTTGAATATTAATGGTGAATGGCGTCCAGCTGCTAAATGGGCAAACATTCCCATATGACTAAATTTATAGCAGGTAATTTCGTGTGAGTTTTCAAGAGTAACTCTTTTTGAACTAATTTTATTTTCTTTAATAGGAACTTCTTTAAACATTTTAGGAAAAATTGATGAGGGGTAATTTTGCTTTTTGAACTCTTTTGTTTTAAAAGGAGTTCCATTCAATTTTCTTGGAAAAATTTTTGTAGTAACCTTTATAAGAGGTTCTCCCTTGGCATTTACTTTACCTGATTGAGGTGCTAAACTCAACGAAAAGAAATATTCAAATATATGCTCCTGTCCAAATTGATCTACATATTTTTCTTCAATTAGTGAGCCTTCCGTTTGTTCACCATGACTACATAAATGCAATATGTTAAAAGGAAGTTCTTTAACATAATAATCCAAATTTATTGAAGAAGCTTTTTCTTTGATTAAGGTATTAACATGATAATTGTTCTCCTCTAATTTATTTATTACAAAATCTGTTTCTTCTCTAGAAAAAAATCTTGGAGAAAAAACAATAGCCGAATCGATATTGTAATTATCTTGAAAATAAATGTTATTGAAAATAAAAAAATCAGCATTTAATTTTAACCCAACATAAGTACAAGGGATTATATTTTCTATTATTAATGAATACGGAGCACCTATGGTAAAGAATGTTACAAAATCATAATTTTTAAATTCAACATTTTCTATTTTATTGTAAATTAATGATTGTAATTTAAGATATGATTTCTCCTCTAATTTAGTTTTGGTTTCTTCTCTCCATAATTCAATTAATTCCAAAAATTTCTTTTCATGAAAATCATATGGTTCAATAAACTCTATATCTGCATCAATTGAAATTGCATAATTTGTTGCAACAACCGTTTCAAAGGAGTTATCATTTTCAACTAATATTAACCCACCTTTATTTTTTTTCTCAATTTCTATATCTTTAGCATTCTCATCAATTTTTATAGCTTTTTCTTCTTTTGAAGCTATCTGTAAACCTAAAAGTAATTGTTCGGTAGTGCAGGGAATATTTTCTTTATTACTTATAGGCTGTAAGAAGAAATCAACATCCTCTAAAGAATTAACATCTATGATATTATATCCATCTAAAAATGATAAATAAGATTTTTGATTTTCGTTTAATCCAACAAGAATTAAATATTCACACCCACCAATTCTATTTAAAGTGTTCTTTAGATTAATGTCCAACGTTGTTGCTCTTATTCTAGTTATTTGATGTTCGTCATTTATATTTAAATTTTTACCATCATTTGCTTGAGTCACTTCAGAGAACCCAAATATTAAAGAATAGCGCTTTGGACTATTTATATGAGATGAAACAACGGTAGTTAATATAGTCTCATCTCTATGTGCAATACAGAAATATTCATTATCAATTTTTGGAATAGGACTTGGCATAAATCTTTATTAAAAAAGTTTCATTAGTTAAAAATAGATAAATAGTTTTTCACACATAAGAATCAAGCTTTTCGTTTCTCCAAATTCTCTGTTATTTTGTTGCTAACACTAACAAGGTACATCGTTTCTTACTTAGTAATATAATTGAATGTCATTCTTTTAAATATCTCTCCAATTGCTTCCAGATTAATAGCTTTTGTCATCAAGAGCACTTTGTCATGTTAACTTATTCGTTCATATCTCGTTTCTAGAATGTCTTTGTAAGCGACTTTCATATCATTCGATAAAAATGAGTTATCAACCCATTCCATAGCTTTGGGTTTATTTTCAAACATTCTTTTAAAAACTCCTTTTATTTGTTTTGGAGTCAATCCTAAACCTTTTCCTAGAGTTTCAAAATGGACTTTTTTTAGCTTTTTCTTTTTACCCTCTAAAGTCAATGCTAACTCTTCTTTATCTTCAGGTAGCACTATTGTCACATTCAACAAATCGTAAGCAGGGGCTAAGACCCAACCCGTAGAAGATTCGATCATAGAGAAGTTTTTTAAATGCATATCATTATTGCCCGTTAAAAAACTAAATAGCACTAATTCAAAATAAAAGATCTTATCCAATAAGGGGTTACTTGAATATGCTCCCAAAGCCCTGCCTACTTTTTCCATCGAACTTCGATATTTATCAAAAGCCTCAGTAATCTGAAACATATCTTGCATATGGATTTTATCGCCTGTTTCGGTTCGATCAATCCGTTTGGTTACGTACGCAAGTTCTCCTGAAGCAAGTCGTATCAAACCTGAAGGTACCACATTAATATCATAAGCTTCTGCGATTCGCATTGTTAGATGTTCATTGGCGGGCATTTCAGGGAAATGTTGTGAAGGTGGCTTAAGTATAAACTGACCGCCTAAAGCTCCTACTACTGTTAAACGATTATCAGGTTGTTCTTGTGCATCCGTAAGTAAGGTCATCGATAACTTGGGTTGTACTCCAGGAACAGTTACACTACGTTCTACCACATCTTTTGCTAATTCAGCCATTTGATCAATGGTATAAGGTATCTTTGGAGGTGTGGGGGTTCCAAAAAACTCTAGCGAACACTTTTCATGAAAATCCGATGTGCCTTCAAGAGGCTTATAACAATACAGACATTTATTCTTCATCTTCTCCATTTATGGGTATAATACTTACAGCTCCAATGCAATTTTGACAACAGGCCAATAAAAGGCCCATTCGATCATTTGAATTGATTTTCCAATTCTTACTGGCAATCTCCAACAACCAACCTTCAGGGATTAAGCCTTCAAAAAAAGGAAATAACCGCTTATCTTTATAAGGTTCTTTTGTTACCGGCATTGTAAAACAAATAAATTGATTTGGATTCTGTTCTACATAGTCCTCATCATAATGAAAAATATATTCTCCTTCATCAGTTTCAGTAATCAATCCTGCAAGATTTTCTTTATAAAATACCTTACCTTGTCTCATCCTCGTTTAAGTTTTTTAAATTGACAGGGACTAACGTATGACCAAACATTGCCAATACCAAATTGACCTTATCTAGATTAAGATTGGTTTTTCCTTGTTCTATTTTACGAATAACAGTCAATGCCACACCAGCTCGTTCTGCAAACTCTTTTTGGGTCAGATCTACTGCTTTACGTCTATCTTTAACAAACTCTGATAAACTTTCCATTATATGCTTTTAAATATAAAATATAACAAATATACGTAATTATATGCTTTTAAATATAATTACAAAAAATAAATTGATTTTATATGCTTTTGAATATAAATTTAAATTTCTGTATAGTAGATATTTTGAATATTGTTATGGTTAAGCTGTGCTTAAAATTTAATAAAACTGGCATCTAGTTTATACACCCCAAGCTTCTTTCAGCTTCAATGCTGCTTCTAAACTTGATAACTTTAAATACCTTCTAAATGCTTTTTCAGTTTTATGTCCCGAAATTTTCATAATTAATTGAACATCAATTCCATCTAAATAGGCATTGGTGCAAAAAGATCTCCTACAAGTATGGGAACTTATTAATTCATATTTTTTATAGGTTTTCGATTCTTTTATGCTCCCTCTTTTGTGTTGAAGTTCTACTGGTGTATTAATATTTGCAAGTTCACCGAGATCTTTTATGCGTTTGTTAAAAACAAAACTGGTTACATTTGGAGAAGAATAACCATACTTTTTTAAAATAGCTTTAGCAAGAGGACGGAGTGGCACGATAACTTTTCCTGAAGTTTTCTTTTGTCGTATTTGTAATAAGCCATCATGTATATATTGAGGTTTTATTCTAGATATATCTGAAAAGCGGAGACCTGTATAGCACCCGATAATAAAAAAATCTTTCACTTTCTCTAACTCACTATCTGAACTACAATCAAGCTTAGAAATAGCTAAAATTTCATCACTTTTTAGGTATATATGGTCAACTTCTTCTTGTATGGTTTTATAGGCGGATAAATCAATAGGCTCTATTTTTTTAGTTTGAATACAATAGTTAAGAAAAGACTTTAAATTTTTAACGGACTTTCCAATGCTATTGTTTTTAAGTCCCACGAGCTTATCTCTGCGAACATATTCATAAGCCAGAAAATGACACCAATCGTGATAAAACTGATAAGTAAAAGACTGAAAAGTAATTTCTACCTCTCTATAATCTTGGAAAGACAGCAAGTGCTTTTTTAATGTATTGTAATCTTTAATAACATCTGCAACAACTTTATCCTCTTTATCTTCGATGAATATATCTAACTCTGTGAAAAAACCTTGAGTACTTTCATTTAATTCATCAATTGATCTATTATTAAAATGATATTTAAATTTCTTGCGTGTTAACGGTATTGCTTTTTCTTTGTAATGATAAATTATAGTGTTGACTAACTTTTCAAGTTTTTCGAATTCGGCAAACTCAAAAGGTATTTCCGCTGAGTTTTTTAGTCTTTTCTTTTTTTCGCTCCAGTGTCTCTTGGCTATTTTAATTCCTGTATCAATTTGAACACGTTTTTTTCCGTTTTCATAATATCGGATTTTTAAAGGAATATTAGCTCCGGTTTTTTTAGAATTGGCATTGATATTAAATGAAAACTTATACATAGAAAAAAATTTATCGTGCGGTAATCGTGCGGTAAATTTAAATAAATTCACTTAAATTATCCTAATTTAATGTATAATTAATTTATTAAATATTTGATTACAAGTTATATATTTAATATGCTGTAAATTGATGTAAAAGCATTAGGGTCTCGTCCAGACCGCACATTAAATTATGTAATCGCTTAGAAATCATATAGATAGCTAGGCGATTTTTTTATGGGGTAACAATATCAGTACAATGCTCTCATAAATAACTGATAGCTACAACATTACCTTCAGCCTGTTAAACACCTAAATTTTATACCTTTGTATAGTGTCCTTTAGCTATACATATCAAGATTGGAAAGAAGGTAAAATTCTTTGGAATGGAGTCGATGGTAATTGGCATAGGAGCGATTATATTGCCAAGGGCTGTATAGCCCAAATTAATTCAGAGCAAGAGAAGATTTTTGAGAGAGAAGCCAAATTAATTACTGAAAGACTTTTAGAGGACTACGTGGTTGAAAAGCGAACAGATACAAACAGGGAAACAACAATTAAAAATACATATAAAACTGTTGAAAATTTACTTGGTGGTGATGTGAATTCATTCAATGATACATCATTATTATTTGAAACTCGTGGTGATAATTACTATGAATTGTCAGATGAAATTGATAGAAAATTAATACCTCCACGGAATTGGGATGATTTCGATGAAAGTGAAATTAGGTCAATCCAAGATGCCTACGAAAATTATAAAAATAGAGGTGATCAATGGAATTATAAAACTGTTCAAACACCGATTATTGAAATACTAAACAAGCACATTGATTATATAGGTGAGGTTAATGCCAAAGCGTATCTAGACTACTCCAACCATTTAAGAAAATTCAATGGAGAAGTATACAATTCATTTGATACACATATTTCTGAATACAGGTTATCTAAAATAAGAAGTAAACTGAAGAAAGGTAATTTCATTGATGAAAGGACTAACAGTATTTATTTCGAAAGAGTGTTTCAGAAAAAATATATTTTCAGAAGTGAAAGAATAAATTGGATTGGAACCAAACAATCACTTCGCTGTTTCATACAAAAAATTGAAACTTCCTTTGAAAAAACCGATACCAGAAGCAAATGGGGTACACTACAAAACTGTTTCATTTATAATGGTGAGGAAATAGAGCCTGATACTATCCGCAAAGCGAAACCAACCAAAAAATCTTTGACTGAAGTTAACTTACTTACCAAGCTTCTGAATAATTTCGGGTTTTAACGACAAATCTACCTCACTCTTCAAAATTCTTTGCAACGTTAAAGTCTATTTAATATAGTAATCTCACTTATTATAGGCGACAACAAAATATAAGTCATTTTAAGGCTTGTTCATCATTTCTACTTTTATCAAAAATTCAAAGAAATGGCAAGTAGTCAAGATGATACAAACTCTCTTATGAAGCTCTTAATTAAAGAGGTTGCAGCCGAAGCTTCAAAGCGATTAGTATCAGCCGTTGAGCAGCATCTCGAGAACAAAATTGCAAACGCTCTAAAAGGTCAAAAACTACTTGTTGATTCCGATGAATTAGCAAAACAGCTAATGGTTTCAAAATCTACAATTGTCAAATTGCGCAAGCAAGGTTTACCTACAATTCGAATTGGTGATAGTGTGCGTTTTGATCCAGAAGATGTTTTGCTTTTTATTAATAACAGTTTTAAAAATAAGCCAGATGATAACAAAGGATAAGCTGAGCAGATCAGCAATACTAGAATTAACAGAAGGAGGTTGGATATATTTCATTTCTCTTTTTCCAGAACTACCAAACGCTAAGATTAATGACAATCGATGTAAGAATATAATTAATCACCTTCGTGGAGAACAAAATGCTTCTTTGAGCTGCTATCATAAAGATGATAGGTGGATTTTACATGATCATGGGGATCCAGATTGGAGTGGTGACGTTTTTACAATCTACGGATTGATAAATAATGTTACTGAGTTTCCAAAAATAATAGAAGGTATTTATCGTGAAATTACTGGAGAGGAACCACCTGCTTTAGATACTAGGTCAACATCTAATATTGAAGAAGTGAAGCTTCCAGAAGGAGTAGATTTTGAGATTGAACCCATAGACTTTAAAAGTTTAGAAAAAGCTGAGAATGATTTTTTAGAAAAATTTCATATAAAAATAGAAGCTATGAAAGAATATAATTCCAAGTTTTTATCTTCTTATTCATTTAGAGCCAAGAGCGGGAAGCAGTACCGTATTAAGAAAAAGGTTGGCGAAGTGTTAATTGCATATGAATACGCAGAGTCTGTTAAAATTTATAAACCATTTGACAAAGAATATAAATTTACTTGGTTAGGTGATAAACCAAAAGATTACGTGTTTGGTTTGTCTATGCTGAATAACTTAAATGATGAGCATAAAAAATATAAAAATGAAAAATATCCCGACGAGAACAAAAAACTGAGTTTGTTACTATGTGCAGGAGAGAAAGATACCTTAGTCGCTAGGTCAATGGGGCTTAACTCAATATGTTTAAACTCTGAAAGCACTTCTTTTTTCCCTGAAGTATTATATATTCAGTTGTTGGATTTGAATGATTTTTTAGCTGATAAATTTCAACTACTTGTGCTATATGATATTGACAAGGCAGGTGTAAAATTTGCTAATAGAATTGAAAGTAAACAAGGAAAGTACGATTATAACTTAAAAGTTATTGAGTTACCAGAAAAACTAGCAGAGAAAGAAGGTAAAGACTTAGCAGATTGGGTTTCATTAGGGTTTTCAAAGGAAGAGTTGATAGATATTGTCAATAACCCCGTATCTCCTATTTCAGACATTTCCCCTAGCGAACAGATTAAAGACGACAGTACTTCACTAGAAGAAAATCAAGGAAAAAGTAAGAGTCAAAATGAAAGTTCTGAAAATACTAATTTACATCTTGAAACTGAAATTTCAGATAATATAGTAGAAGGCTTACCTTCATTTTTTCGAGAAGCTATTGGTCCATTTGAAAAGGAATATCGGACTATGATGACTTTAGCTTTTATTACAGTATTAGGTTCTGTAACTAAAAATGTATTTACAAACTTCCGACGTGATAGGCTTTATCCAAATTTATACACTGTAATTATTGCACCTCCTGCATCAGGGAAGAGCTTGATAAAATGGGCTAGAAAACTGATTATGCCTGTTGAAGATTTTTTGAACAAACGTAGCGAAGGTTTTGCAAAAAGTTATGAGCATGATCTTGAATTAGTAAATAATGGTGAAATGAATAAATCCGAACTAGGGAAAGAACCGCCCTATGTTCTTCATTTAATACCTACAGATATTACTTCCGCAATGTGGATAAAACAAATATCTGACAATGATGGAGAGGGGCTTATGTATGACACAGAAATTGATGGTCTCGTTGAATCAAATAGTGGAAACTTAAGGTCATTTACTGATTACCTCCGGAAAGCCTATGAAGGAGAGCCACTATCACTCATGCGAAAAACAGATAGAGAAAGGATTTTAGTTAATGAAGGTAAGATGTCCATGCTAATTTCTGGAACTCCTGGTCAATTTACTAAACTCATTCCAGATGCTGAGAATGGTTTATTTAGTAGAATAGTACCGTGCAAATTTTCAGGCAAAAATGAATGGCAAAATGTATTTGAGCCAGATGAGTTTGATCTTCAGTCCCATTTTGAAAGTTTATCTAAAAGAGTTCTTAAATACTATATGCATCTTGATTCATTTCCAGAACCAATTAAATTCAGTCTTTCAAATGAGCAAAAAATAAAGCTTGATAAAGTATTCTCGAAAAGACTTAAAAAAATCAACTACGAAGCTGGTCTGGATGGTAGAGCGACTGTAATGAGGCTAGGAGCAATTACTGTTAAGATAGCAATGATACTTACAATGTTTCGAAGGTTTGAAAATGATGAGGTTTTCAATCAAAATCCTTGTCATACAGATGACTTTAACTCTTCTTTAAAAATTTCTGAAATAGTGTTAAGCCACGTTTTATCAACTTTAAAAATGATGAAAGACGAAAAAATTGAAAATTCTTATCGAGGGAAAAAGCGAGATTACTTTTATGCCTTGCCAATTACATTTACATATAGAGAGTCACAAAATATTGCAGAAGAACTTGGTATTAACTTGAAAACTGCTGAAAAGTGGATTTATAGTTTTCGAAATAAAGGCTTTCTTATAAACCCTGAAAAAGGGCACTATAAAAAAGTAGCATAATAGGTAGCCCTATTCGTTGTCTATGGGCAACGGATGGGGGTACTTTATCCTAATCGTTAAATATAATCGTCTATGGCAACATTCAAGTTTATAATTAGAAAGAACAAATCATCAATTAACAAGGATGGTACTACACTTTTGTTTTTGAGATATACACATAAAGGTAAAACTTCTTATTTCACTACCAAAAAAAGAATTCCCGTTAACTCTTGGGATCAAGATGGACAGAGAGTAAAAAGATCATATAACGGTCATTCAACACTAAATATGTATCTGTCTAAATTTAGGCAACAGATAGAAAACATCGTAAACAAAGCTTTATTTGATTCAATAGAGCCTACAACTAATTTTGTGCGTAATAAATATGATTCAGAAAATAGTAGAGAGGGGAAAGAGAAGAAACAGGAGATAGATTTATCTTTTGAGCAATTTGCGCTTCAGTTTATAAAAGAATCTAAAAGAACTAAAAAGCCTTCTACAATTAGAAGTTACAACGACTTCATTAATATACTTGACCTATATAAAAAGAGTAGAAAAAGAAGAAAGCTTGTTTGGGAAAGCTTCAACATGGATTGGTATTATGATTTCATGGATTTCTATGTTTACGAGAGAGGAGCGAATAACAATACATTTGGAAAAATGATAAAAACGTTAAAAACCTTTTTGAATGCAGCAACAGATCAAGGCTGTAATTCAAACTTAGAGTTTAGAAATAAGCGTTTTAAAGTTTACCAAGAAGAAGTAACCAATATCTATTTAAATGAAAAAGAGATTCAAAAGCTATTAGACATTGATTTGTCAAATAATTTAAAGAGACAGACTATTAGAGATTTGTTCGTTATAGGATGTTATACAGGATTACGTTTTGGAGATTTCAAACAAATTAATCAGAAAAATATAAGTAACGACCGCTTGAAGATAAAAACCCAAAAGACTGGAAAGTATGTTGTTATTCCTTTTCACCCGATAGTAAAGGACATTATCAATAAGTATGATGGCAAATTGCCAAGATCCTATTGTAATAATATTATAAATACTGAATTAAAAGCCTTAGGTAGGTTAGCCAAATTTAATGAGAATGTGATTCAAGTTCGGATGCATGGAACGGAAAGAAAAGAAACAAAATATAAAAAATGGCAGTTAATCTCTACTCATTGTGCTAGAAGATCGTTTGCAACTAATTTATTTAAACAAGGTTTCCCCGCTATAAGTATTATGAAAATTACTGGGCACAAGTCTGAAAAAACTTTCATGCGGTATATTAAAGTTACCGAGGACGAAGTAGCAACAATGCTGGAAGAGCATTGGAGTGATAATTTAAAAAAAGCAGTTTAACTTAATCGTATTATTATGACAAAAACACAATTAGTAAAGATAATAGACAATCGTATTCAAAATATGGCTACAAAAGGGGTTTATTACCCAAGAAGATTGAAACCAAAATGGGATAGCTTAAAAAAGGTGAGTGAAAAAATAGAATTATTTGAAAAGTACTTAGATAGCAGTACTTCTTCAATAGGCTTTCTAAGGTTAATGAAAGTAAACCTGCCTAATAAAACTCTTGAGTCAATTATTATAGAGAATAAGAGTTGTTGTGATATATTAAGTATTGATGATCCATATCAAAAATGCATTAACAAATTCAAAAAATATAAGAATGGAAAAGATTATCTAATTATTAAAGGAATAAGCTAAGGGCCGCTCTGTTAAAGAGTGCTTCATATAGTTAGCGGTTAAGTACATTAAGTTGTATTTTTACAGTGCTTAAAATCAAAAGCTATAAGAAAATAAAGAATTAGACATATAGATTTAGCGTTAGCTGTTGTTCTGTTTGAGAAAATCGCCAGTTTTTAAAACCACATGAATAACAAGTTCTAATGCTCACGCTATGGCGTGGGTTAGTACTTGTTTGTGGTTGGGTGTCTGGCGATACCTCTTAAGCGACAAGGTTTGAAACCCCACGCTTCTTTATTTATAATAACCACTAAGGGGTTCGGTGATCATATCAAACAAAAAATGAAGAATTTAATTTTAATATTACTTTTATTTACTGTTTTTAACTCATTGTCTCAAGAGGTAGAATCTAACTTATTTAAAAGCTATTTTATTAAAGAAAAAGACTTAACAGCTGATAGAATAGTTAAATTTAATAACAAGTTTAATATTGAGCAGAAAAGTGAAAATCAATTTAAACTTGAACTAAGTATAGGTCAGGATATTTTAAATGCTCAAGTAAGCTTTATTGAAAAGACATCTTTTGGTGGCACAAGCTATTACCAATATGATGGAAATGCGATGATAAATGGAGAGCCTAATAGAATTTCGATTGAATCTAGTGTTGGACTAGAAAGTTTCGCAAAAGGCTTAGGCTATAAAGAGTACTCTAATCAAGATTTACAATTGTTCGAAATTCATTTTTTTTACTGGGCTAGTAATATCGAAGAGCCTCTAATTAAATCAAATTTTTACTTATATCCAATTAACAATCTAGCTCAAGGTGATAGAGATTATATTAAAACGAATGACAGTAAGAAAATCAATTTAAAACACGTACTAAAGAGAGAAAAGGTCAACAGTAAAATAACCGGAACTTATGATTTAAATGACTATATAGCTTTTAGAGTTATAGAGTTAGAAAACAATCAAATTTTATTTTCCCTTAGTTTTGGTGCCATTGGTTATATAGAAGGTTTAAGTCATTTTGAAAATAAAATTTCTGTTTTTGAAAATAATGTTTTTGGGCCTTGCAAATTTCAAATTACTTTTAAGAAAAATAATCAAATTGCAATAAAAACAGTTAAAGGGAATGGCGGGAGTGATTGTGGGTTTGGTAATAGAGCTTACATATCTCACGAGGAACAGCTTTATGTTAAAGTCAGTAATGAAACTCCTAATATAAGAAAGGCTCGATAGTATATACTAAGTTTTCTTTCAGTGTCTTTTTATTATAGAGGAAGGCACTCAAAGAAACTTCAGCTATGGAATAACATATAAAGAAATACGACATAACCTCTTTGCTAAACTCTACTTATAAGTATTCTATTGTTTTGCAGTGTAAAGTCCCTCTCATTAATTTAGATAAGCAACAGTTATTTTTATATTTTAGATAAAAATTTTAATCTAATGGAGAAGAGTAATTTAATTTTAGAATTTGAAACTGATTTAAGGAGTAAGATTAATGAAATGAAAAATAAAAAAATTCATAATCCATCTTTATTCTTAAATATGGCTAATGAGGAAGGATGGTATGAAGCCACCAAGAAATTAATTTCAAAACCTAAAAACACTACTGGGTTTACAGATTTACTTTTGAAAGGCAGAACAGATCTCTCCTTAGAAAGTTTAGTAGTGCAAAAAAAGTACAACTCTTTATTTTCTAATGAAGAAATAAAAATGTGTCAAAGTAGACTTTCTTAGATTTACTAACCAATCTGCTTACTAAAAGGAACAAATGCACTTGTAAGAGAAGAAGTGTAATGATCATTATCATTTACTGTAATAATTTCAGTTGTATATAACCATCCCCCTGGTACTCTTCGAACATTAGTGTTTTTATATTCAGCATTATCAATTGTTACCTCTTCGTTTAATGCAAGCTGATATATATTTTTCATAATTAAATTAATTTATACTTAAAGATCCTTTATACTTATCAAATAACAAACTTTAATCATAAAAACTTATAACAAAGCTCAATTAATTAAAAGGGTATCATTGCAGAGTAGAAATTATCGTTACCGCAACAACTATTAATTTACTTTCCCTCTTTTTTTTACCAGTAATTGCTACAAAAATCGTTACCGAATAAAGTTGGCAAACATTTAAAGCATTATATTTTAACGTTTTATAATAATAAGTAAGCGGTCTGAAATAGACTTATAAAAAATAAATATCTTTGGTTTTGAGTTTTCCTCTTGGTAACAATTTGATAATAGTACATTTTGTTTATTACATCAAGTATTTTAAAGGATAATTTAGCAAGATTATTAATTTACAAAAACATTTATGCCATTAAGATTTGCTACACATAGTAAGAGAGTTCAAAAAATAGCTGTTGAGCATGGATGGGAGCCATCAGCGAGGTATACTAATCTAAGAGACGTGCAAGATTTTGATAATGTAAACTTTATTGACATAGACTTTAAGAATTATGACTTCGATAAGCACTTAGATGCAGTAAAAGCAACAAAACCACATTTAACTGTGGCACAGGATGTTATTCATTTAGGAGAATTAGATCGAACTCTTGATCAAGCTGAAGAGTTAAATAAACATGCTGATAAAGTTATTATAGTTCCTAAGGCTATAGGTTTTGAAGGGATATTGGAATCCGCTATACCTAAAAATTATATTTTAGGATATAGTCTGCCTACTAAATATGGAGGAACAGAACTTAAACCAAAAGAATTTAAAAGACCTGTACACCTTTTAGGCGGGAGACCAGACACACAAAGAAAATTAGGTGATTTAATGAATGTATATAGTTTTGACTGTAATCGATTTACATTAGATGCTAAGTTTGGAGATTACTTTGTTGGTACAAAGTTTGTTCCACACCCAATTGGCGGATACGATAATTGCATAAAAGATTCAATAAAAATGATTAACTTACTGTGGGAAAATTATAGTTATGAATCCAAGTTTTGATGAAAAAGACCGAAAGGATTTTCTAATCCAAATGTACAATCAGCTTTGTTCTGAAATAGACAGGCATATAAAAATTATATGGCAGATTGTAGGTGTGCTTTTAAGTGCTTTTGCAATATTTGCACTTGTTGAAAAAGATATTATTTCAATTGATATTGCATCTGATATATTAGTTCTTGTATGTGGATTGAGTATAGCAATTATTATAGAATCAAACTATTGGTATAATAGAAATCTTGTTATTATAGCTAATATTGAACGTCAATTTCTAAAGGAATCCGATGCAAAAGAAATACATTACTATTTCACAAAACATAGGAAAAATAATTCATACATAGATATGATGAAAATTCAAATATGGTTTATTATAATTCTTCTCTGTGTTATCTTAGTGTATCATTTTTCAGAACAAGTGTTACCCTATATAAATTTAGATGCTTCTAATTTTTCACCAATAAAAGCGACACCATATATAGTTGTTTTAGTTGGCTCAATTGTACTGTTAAGATTTCATAAAAAAAGGATAAAAAATTATAATGCGTTTATTAAAAATTCTCCAGGAGTTCATCAAGAAAATTCAAGTGACTTTGAATCCAATTCGGATCATACAACGTAAGTAGCCCTATTGGATTAAGATAATTATCCCTAAACCTTGATTTTGCCTTGCAATCGCTATGGTTTAATTACTATATTCGATTAGGTTTGTTATATTTACAAAGGTCATTTCATTAGAAAAATGACAAATTGAATGATAAATTCCCAGCTATCGGTATATACTGGTAGCTGTTCTTCTAAAATATAATTATGAATCAATATGAAACTTTACTTCGCCATGTCTATGAAAATGGTAAGGATAAATCCGATAGGACAGGAGTAGGTACGAGAAGTGTTTTTGGCTATCAAATGAGATTTGATTTAAATGAAGGATTTCCTTTGGTAACAACAAAAAAAGTACACCTTAAATCGATTATTCATGAATTATTGTGGTTTTTAAAAGGTGATACAAATATTAAATATTTAACGGATAACGGAGTGACTATTTGGAACGAATGGGCAGATGAAAATGGAGAACTTGGGAGTATTTACGGATATCAATGGCGCTCATGGCCAACGCCAGATGGAAGACATATTGATCAAATATCTAATATAATAGATACGATAAAAAGCAACCCAGATTCTAGACGAATAATTGTAAGTGCTTGGAATGTTGCAGATATTGATAAAATGGCATTACCACCTTGTCATACGCTTTTCCAGTTTTATGTCTCTGAAGGAAAACTATCCTGTCAGTTGTATCAAAGGAGTGCTGATTTATTATTGGGAGTCCCATTCAACATAGCATCTTTTGCATTATTAACCATGATGATTGCAGAAGTTTGTAATCTGGAATATGGAGATTTTATTCACACATTTGGTGATGTGCATATTTACAAAAATCATTTCGAGCAAGTGAAATTACAACTAAGTAGGAACCCTAAACAATATGCAAATATGATTATAAATAAAGAGGTGAAATCAATTTTTGATTTTGAATATAATGATTTTACATTAGAGGGGTATGACCCCTACCCTCCAATAAAAGCTCCAATAGCAGTATGATAGGAGTTGAAATATTTTCGGGTCCAGGAGGGATGGGCTTAGGTGCAAAGTATGCTGGTATTGATATTGCTTTGGCAGTTGAAAAAAATTTCTATGCAGCACAAACATATCTGGAGAATCATAAAGGTACTACAGTTGTTCCAGAGGACATTAAGAATATTCAAGAATTTAGCTTTAAAAAGAAAAGTCAAGGAGTAGTACTTTTTGGTGGACCACCTTGCCAAGGATATTCTAATGCCAATAGAAAAACTAGATTTACAAATAATCCGAAGAACTGGCTATTTATGGAGTTTATGAGGTCAGTTGATATAGTTAAGCCAGATTGGGTGGTTATTGAAAATGTTCCAGGGTTAAAAAACTTAGACAAAGGGTTTTTTCTAGAAGAAATATGTAATAATCTACACTCTAGGGGTTACACACCTAATTTTAAGATTTTAAATGCTGTTGATTTTGGTGTTCCTCAAAAAAGAGAAAGAATATTTATTGTTGCTTCATTACATGGTATAGCTTTTGAATTTCCTATAGGGAATTTTAAGGATAAAATAGTAACAGTAGATGAAGCATTTTCAGACTTACCTTTCTTAAATAACGGTTCTAAAGAAGATGTTTTAACTTATAAGTGTAAGGCAGAATCAGATTATGCAAAATTAATGCGTGGTAAAAAGAGAAAAGTATCTCAAAACTACGTGTCAAAAAATTCTGATTTGGTAATTGAAAGATATAAACATATACGACAAGGTCATAATTGGAGTGATATTCCATTAGGTTTAATGGCAAATTATACAGATCCCTCTCGTTGCCACCATGGTATTTATAGAAGATTGAAGTCTGACGAACCAGCTTATGTAATTGCAAATTACAGAAAGAGTATGTTGATACATCCAACTGAAGATAGAGGCTTGTCAATTAGAGAGGCTGCAAGATTACAATCTTTTCCAGACAATTATATATTTAAAGGGCCATTAGTGCATATACAGCAACAAGTAGGGGATGCGGTTCCCCCATTACTCGCGAAGGCAGTTTTCGAAGAAATAATTAATATAAGTTAATTAAATAATGAATTTAAACAATTCTACATTAGATGATTGGTTAATATCACCAAGTAGTGACTTTTTAAAAAGGGGAGGTGATGATTTTGAATATCATTCGAAATATGATGTTTTTAGAAGTTATTTAGGAAATGGTTTACATAATGAAGTGACAAAACAAGCTATTTATAATGAAATTAAAAATGAGCAAGATTTTGATAAAGTTATTTGGCTAAATGACCATGGTCCAAAACATATTAAAGCGGTTATTGAGAGAGCTAGTCAATTATTAGATACCGGTAAAGATGATATTCAAAATTTTATTTACAGTTTAAATGCTAGAGAAGTCTTCTTATTATTAAATGCAATCCAAGTTCATGATATTGGAAATTTTTATGGTAGACATAATCACGAAAATAGAGTCTTGGACGCTATTAAAAATGGTTTAACACCAATTTTATTCGATATAACTGAAGTAAAATATATTAATGATATTGCAAGAGTGCATGGTGGAAAAGTTAAATATAAAGACGGTTCGAAAGATAAAAACACCATAAGAACTATAAGGAAGGAAATAATGTCGAATAGTTATCCGATTCGGCTTCAAATGTTGGCTGCTATTTTAAGATTTGCTGATGAACTAGCCGAAGAAAAACAAAGAGCAGATATTAACAGTTTAGAAAACGGTAGCTTACCTAAGGGTAGTGAAGTATTTCATGCTTTTTCAGCTTGTATAGACTCTATAAATGTAAACCATCCAAAAAGCACTGTGGAGGTACATCTCAAGATACCTAAAAAATATGTTACTCGTACTTTTGGTAAGCTTGTATTTGAAGAAGGTAAAAAAAGAATAATTAATGTATTTTTATTAGATGAGATTTATAAGAGAATTTTAAAAATGCATTATGAGAGAATTTATTGTTCAAAATTTTGGAAAGGAATGATTGAAATTGAAAACATTTGGGTTCAAATTGAATTCTACAAAGACTTTGATGCCTTATCAGAAACTCTAGATTTTAATGAATTAAACGTGCATAAAGATATTACATTTAATTTGCATGATAATTATTATCCAATTGAAGGAGATAAAAATATCTTTGATCATTGTCCAGAATTGATTTATGAAAATTCGTCAAAAATAACAGGTGAAAGCTTAAAACTAAGAATCGAAAAAGATGAATAAAAATCCATTTGAATTTAAATATCCTGATGATATCAACCCTAATGATGTTATTGATTTATTTGTTCCAGTTTTCGGTGAATATTATAGTGTGCCTGTTGTCGGTCATACATTCATAAACGGAGCAAGAGGGTCGGGTAAAAGTATGATGTTTCGTTTTATGAAACCAGATTGCCAGGTCTTAGTAGATGATGAAGGGATAAGATTAAAAGAACCTAGAAAAATATGTGATATTGGCTATTTTGGGATTTATATACCAATTAAGAAAGGACATTTAAATAAAACAGATATTAAGCTAAATAATAAACATGGAGAGGCTTTACTAAATGAGCATTTCATGGTCATTAATTTTGCTTTATCAATATTTAAGGAACTTTCAGAAGCTGGTTTTGAAGATAATGATGTTAATAGAAAGGCTCTTGCTTATTTCTTTAATAATGTTTTTGTGAAATTTCTGAAATATTCTGGTTATGATGAAAGCAAAGTTTTAGATAAAGATAATCCAATACAAAATACCTTTGAGAATATTATAGATACGTTAAGATCTGTATCCAGTGAGTTTCAACATGGTTATATTAAAAAACTAATAGGTTCTACAGAACCAATACCATATAATGGTGCTCTATTGTTGTACTCTGATTTTCTTTTTGAGATTTTAACAAGAATTAGGAAGCTGCCATTTATGCCAACTAAACCAATTTATTTATTAATCGATGATGCAGACGAGCTTTCAGAAACACAAAGAAAAATATTGAATTCGTGGGTGTCATTAAGAACTACTAATGAGGTAAGCTTGAAGATTTCTACACAGCTTAAATATAAGGTATTTAGTACGATAAATGGCTCCAGAATTGACACTCCACATGATTATTCTGAAGTTAATGTAAATGATATTTATACAACCAAAAAAGATCTGTATTATAAGAGGGTAAAAGAAATAGTTGAGAAAAGATTGATAAAGTATGATTATAAAATAACTGACCCGGAAGTTTTTTTTCCAGTTGATGAAGCCCAGAAGAATAAAATTGAAGCGATAAAAGACCAGTATATCAAGGAGCAATTAGAATCAGGTAAAACAGAAGGGCAAGCTTATGACTTTGCGTATAGATACGCTGAACCAGATTTTATAAAGGGACTTGGGGGTAATAGATATACATATAGTTATGCTGGTTTTAAGCAGTTAGTAAATATTTCATCTGGAATTGTAAGAGAGTTTATAGACTTTGCTTCTGAAATGTATGTTGGAGAGTTATCAAGGACAGATGAAAGAGAATTTGAATTCATAAGTCCTTCAGTTCAAAATCATGAAATAAAAAAATATTCTAGAAAAAAAATGGAATCAGAATTTGATAAATATAAGAAGGAAGCAGCGAATAAAGGTGACATGGATAAATTGAGAAATTTAATTATGGGTATGGGTGGTTTATTTCAAAAAATAATAGTGTCAAATGCATCAGAAAGAAGAGTTTTTTCTATTGCCTTAAACGATGAGCCAAATGAAGAATTATCAAGGATAATTGATTTGGGAATTCAACATGGGTATTTACAAAAATCTATGATAGGTAATAAGTATGGAACTGGTAAATCAAGGCTATATATTCTAAATAGAATTTTATCTCCTCATTTTGGATTAGATCCTTCTAGTTTTGCAGGTTACAAGTTTATGGATGCTTCGATATTAAAATTAGCTCTTGAAAATCCAAGAAAATTTATATTAGCAATAATTAAGGATATTGACGGAGCTATAGATGATGGTCAAATATCTATGTTTAATGAAATTGATGATAGCCATGTTTTATAATTTCAATGAATTCAGTTCAAATGTAAATGATTTGTCAATAAATGTATTCATATGTTCAGCTAGTTTTGAAGATAGATGCTTTGTTATACCAAAACTTATAGAGGAATCAGATGTCAAAGAGAGCTATATTTTTTTTAATGAAAATGAAGCAAAAAGTATTTGTGTTAATGCAGAAGAATTAAGTAATTTATTAGAAATAAAATCTAATCGTGTAGCGTTAAACTCTAATGATGCAATATCAAACTATATTGAAATAATGAGAGTGATTAATGATATTACTCATAATTATAAGAAGCCTAATATATTAATCGATACAACCACTTTTACTCATGAGTCTTTATTAGTATTAATTAGGCTGATTGAAAATAAGAAACAATTATTAGGTAATGTTTTTTTGAGTTATGTTGGTGCCAAAGAGTATTCTGTAAATGACGAAAAAGATGAGGATAAATGGTTGTCAAAAGGAGTTGATGAAATAAGAACTATAATTGGATTTCCGGGTTTTACAGATCCAACGAAGAAAAATCACTTAATTATTTTATTTGGCTTTGAATATGATAGGACACTCAGAATTATTGATGAGTATGAATACGATTCTATTACTTTGGGATTTGGAGACCAACCTATCGAAGATAATCATATGAAAATTAATTTTGAACGTCACAAACGACTCTTATCAAGGCATCCTGAAGCTAGTGAATTTAAATTTTCTCTTACCGATCCTTCAGAAACTAAAAATCAATTGCTGGAATATATCGAAAAAGAAAAATTATCTGACAAAAATATTGTTATAGCGCCAATGAATAACAAAATTTCTACTGTTGGAGCAGGTTTTGCTGCTATTTCAAATCAAAATATTCAGCTGGCATATGCGAAAGCTAGTTTATATAATACTGAGGGATATTCTTCCCCTAGTGATAATATATATTTTTTTAAAATTGATTTTGAATAATTTTAGCTTACAACCTTAATACAATAGATTACCAGTTTTATTAAAGCTATCGTATTATATCTTTCAAACAAAAAGCAAAAAGTTTTTTCATTGCACTTACCAAAAAATAACCAAGGATATGTGCCTATAATGGACTATTATTTTTGCATATACATCACCAGCCAATTCTCAAAGCTGGAATAACAAGATTAAAGTGTAAAATAATTTACCTCAATAAAGTTTAGGATTACAATAATTTAATGCTAAATTTGCCAAAAATTAAAGTAATTGAAGGCAATTTTTGATAGTCATTATAAAGATGTTGTGTTGTCCTCATTAATTTGAGGAAGTGGTTCAGAGTAATCTGACCGATGAAAGGCTTTTCCAAATGGAAAGGCTTTTTTTGTTTGGGGCTTTTAGTATATTTAAATAAAATTAAAGATTTATGAGCACTTTACAAGACTTAGTTGGTAGAACTGTCAATATAGATATTGAAGGTCTTCAAGAGGGTAATGAACCCCTTGAAATGGCATTTGTAATTACTGATGTGCGCTTAAATGATTACTATTTTATAGAAAAACCATTTGAACAAATTTTTATTGAAATTTCTGCAACTCCAGTTAACTTTGAGACCTTGGATAAAGATTTAAAAGAGTGGTGGATAGATAATTATTCCGATCATTATTTTTCACTTGAAGAGTTAAAATGGCATCCCGATTATAATAAAAAAGTTAAGTGAGGGCTTTATATAGTGTGGTTAGAATACAAAAATCAGTACAATGTTTCTAAGTGTATCGAGATGTTCTGAGATATGGATATAAATAATCACATGCAATTTTAGTGTATAGAGATGTGTAGAGCGTAATTAGCATCCCTTTTCAACCCGCTCGTCCAGACCGCTACTTTTACTTCAAAGAAGTAGATAAACAAAGTTGTGTTGTCCCGATTAAGTTCGGGAAGTGGTTTAGAAATAGACCGATGAGAAGCTTATCCATATGGATGGGCTTTTTTTGTTTTAAAATGCTTCCATATCATAGCTTTTCTTTATTTCTAAAAAATTAACAAGTAGATTACGTCTAACTTCTAGATGTTTTAAAATTTGATAATGAGAAGATTAAGGCTATAGTTGGTTTTGTGGTTAACAGCAGCTTCAGTTTCATTAGCAATAATAGGCTTTCAACTCTTATTTTATGGGTACTTTTGCGCATAATTGACAATAAATTTTGTCAGTTTATTTATAATCTATTAAAAATTTTAAACATTATGATTAAAAAATTACTATTTGCGTGTATTATAACTTTAGGGTTAAACTCATTTGCCCAAACTGTTGTTTTTGAAGAAGATTTTAATGACGAAAGTACTTGGGGTTCTTGGATTTTAGCAGATTTAGATGAAGATGGCGAACTTTGGGAATTTGCCGATGCTGAATTTCAAGAAGTAGAGTCGTTTAATGGAGGGTTTGTTTGGTCTTTTTCTTGGTATTTGGAGGCATTTACTCCAGACAATACGTTAACAAGCCCGAATATCTCATTGCTAACAGAAAATAATTTAGAATTAACTTTTAAGGTTGCTGCGTATGAAGATGAAGAGGTGTTTCAAGAGCACTATGCTGTGTATGTTATCCCAGCAGCATCAGAATTCTCTGGAACTGAAGAGCCTGTTTTTGAAGAAACGCTTGATGCTCCTTATTATAATCCTGCTAAAACTGTAAATGTTGACATTTCTTCGTTTGCTGGTCAAGAAGTAAAGTTGGTTTTTAGACATTACGATTGTACAGACATTTTTTACATTGGAATGGATGATGTACAAATAACACAATCTGAATTAGGTGTTGATGGTGTTCAAAAAGAAAACATAAAAGTATATCCTAACCCTACAACAGATATTGTTTCTGTTCAGGGAATACAAGATGTAAATAAAATTCGTGTATTCAATCTTCAAGGAAAGTTATTAAAGGAAACGAGTGCTTCAGAAATAAACATCGAGCAATTCCAGGCGGGGACGTATCTAATCAATTTCTATACGGACAAAACAGTATATTCAAGAAAGGTTATTAAAAAATAATTTTTTTAATAGAAAGCATAAAAAACCCGAAACGTTTGTTTCGGGTTTTACTTTTTTAAAGAAAATTAAAAATTAATTATCGTTATCGGTCTTAACCTTCATTTTGGTTTCGCCGTCTTCTTCTTTAATTTTTACTTTTTTGTCTTCGGTTTCCATTTTTATTTTGGTTTCATCACCGTCAACTTTTTTCTCTACTTCAGCACCTTCGTTCTGCATTTCTTCTACCATTTCTTCAGCTTCTGTCTTTTCTTGATCGCGACAAGAAGTTAATGGGGCTAAGAATAATGCAGCTAAGGCAATCATTGCTATTTTTTTCATAATAACTCGTTTTAGTTACTGGTTAAAATTTGGTTTACATGTCATCAGTACCACCGGTGCCTGTATTTTCTTCCACTTCATTAACACCTTCTTCGATAGCATCTCCTGTGTCATTCACAGCATCTTCAACTGCATCACCAGCATCGTCCATAGAATCTTCTACATCATCTGCTACGTCTTCTACGTCGTCTGCTTTTTTGTTGGTGTCTCTACAAGACACGAAAGTGGTGCTAAATGCGACTACTAATGCTAAACTTAAAATTACTTTTTTCATGATTTTTGGGTTTTTGTTGTTAGGTTACTATATTTAGTTATCATCGCCAATTTTGTCAATCTCTTCGTTAACTTCTTTGTTAACTTCCTTATCAACTTCTTTGGCAGTTCTTTCTAAAATTCCTTCAGTTTCATCAGCTGTTTCTTCAGTTTCTACTTCTACTTCACGAACAACTTCTTTAGTTTCCGTTTTGGTCTCTCTACACGAAGTTGTAGAGAAGCCTACTAATGCCAATGCGGCTACAATAATTACTTTTTTCATAATTGGTTTGTGTTAAATTACACAACAAATCTATGTATTTTAACAGTTGGCATATTGTAAAGTTTTATTAAAATTTGAAACGAAAGTCTTTAAAATAAGTAGTTTTAGAGGAAAAAATGAACTTTAAAGACCTATATCAATTTCTACGGAAACTTCAAAAAAATAATAATAAGGAGTGGATGGACGAACATCGCGGCGAATATCATGCCGTGCGCGATTCGTATATTGATTGGTTAAACGAAATGAATATAAAATTAGCCGCTATTGATCCAGATTACACGCCTACCAATGGAAAAAAAGCCATCAACCGAATAAATAATAATTTAATGTTTCACCCAAACAAACCTATTTATAAAGACCATTTTGGGGCGGGTTTGGACCAAGAAAGTAAACAAGGCGATTTCTACATACATTTAGGAGTAAATGAATCATTAATAGGCGGGGGCTATTGGCACCCTTCTTCCAAAATTTTGAAAAGCATTCGAGCAGCGATAGATTATAATGGAGAAGATTTGAAAAACATTCTGAATAAAAAGAGCTTTAAAACCATGTTTGGTGAAATGATAGTTGATGATCCTCTTAAAACATCACCTAAGGGGTACACTCAAGACCACAAACATATAGATTTGCTTCGGCGAAAATCGTTTGCAGTCTCCTGTCCACTTACTCAAAAGGAAGTAATGGCATCAAATTTTGAAGAAAAAGTCATTGCTATTTACAAAGAAATGTTGCCTTTTAGGCGTTATTTAAATCAGGCCGTTACGGTGTAATTTAGTTATATAATCTAAAGTAATATTTGTCGCGCCGGTATTGCTATTCACAAAATGCCCCGCAATCATCCCGGTTTTTTCCCTGAAACTTCCGTTTGTAACCAGCTTGGTTAAAATTTCAGTGCATTCTGTTGCTGAATCTACAACAAAAAGTCCAGCTAATTGCTGTAACCGCTTGGCTTCAGGAAAGTTTTCAAAATTCTTTCCAATTACAATAGGAATCCCAAAAGTGGCGGGTTCTAATATGTTATGCAGTCCAGTTTTGCCCATTGCACCACCTACATACGCAATATCGGCATAGCTATAGATTTTGGTCAATAAGCCAATAGTGTCAATTATAAAGACAGAATAATCTGCTAAGTTTTTTCCTTCTTTTTCTGAATATAAAACCGAAGGGCCTTTCAGTTTTTTCCTAAACTGCTCAATTTTTGAATCAATAGTATGAGGCGCAATAATAAACTTTACATCTTCCGTAGCTTCATTAATATAATTCAGCAAAATGGCTTCATCTTCTGGCCAAGTGCTTCCGCAGACAATACAAAGCGAATTTTCTTTAAATGCTGAAATAAAAGGTAAGGAGTTGTCGTGTTCAATTTGGTGTGAAACACGATCAAAACGAGTATCTCCACTCACAGTCACATTGGTGATGTTAATATGTTTCAATAGTTTTTCTGAAGTTTTATCCTGCACAAAAATATGATCAAAACTTTTTAGAGCCTTTCGCATAAAACTACCGTGACCTTTAAAAAACACTTGCCCTTCCCTAAATAACCCTGAAATTAATAGGGTAGGAATGTTGCGATTTTTCAATTCGAAAAGATAATTTGGCCAAAACTCATACTTTACAAATAGAACAAGTGATGGATGAACAGCGTTTATAAATTTTTTGGCGTTAGAAATTGTATCTAATGGAAGATAAATCACCACATCGGCCACTGGGGTGGTTTTCTTTACTTCGTAGCCCGATGGTGAAAAAAATGAAACCACTATTTTATGATTTGGAAATTCCTTTTTTACAACCTCCATGATGGGTAGGCCTTGTTCAAACTCCCCTAATGATGCGCAATGAAACCAAATAGTTTTATCTTCAGGAGTAATGTGTTGTGACAAATTTTCAAAAACTTGTGTTCTACCTGACACAAAAAGCTTCATTTTTTTACTGAAATACTGTGCTATCCATAAAAACAGGTAACTAATTCGGGTTAAAAAACTATATAAAATACGCATACTTGGAATTTACACCGCTAAAATACGGTATTATACTATTATTGGAAATTTATAGTTATATCTATTGAAGTTTTAATAGCAAAATCCTCTTTTTTTCTGAAAATCCTATTATAAACAAGAGCAGTCTGTGACTTATTTCCCCGTGAATTTCAAAATAAAATTGGTTTAACAAAAAATTAGTACGATTATAAATGGTTGGCACGGTTTTTTATATAATTTAGAACATTAAAATAGAAGAAGAAAGATATGCGAATTATGAAAAAGAATTTAAAGGTACTGTTCCTTGCTGTATTTGTTGCGGTCGCATCATGCAGTTTTACGACTAAAGAGTTTAACGATACTGATAAAGATAAAGTACTTATAGACCTTATAACGTATGTATTGCAAAAAGGGCATTACAGTCCGTCAGATATAAACGATGAGTTTTCTGCAGAGGTTTATAAAGATTTTATAACTGGGTTAGATCCATTAAAAAGATACTTCCTTGCTTCAGATATTGAAGAGTTCAGTAAATACAAAACTGAGATTGACGACCAAATAAAAAGTAAAGACCTTACGTTTTTCAACTTGGTGTACAATCGTTTGCAAGAACGGATGGAAGATGTGAAAAAAATCTACCCTGAAGTACTAAACACTCCTTTTGATTATACAAAAGACGAATCCATAAATGTGGATTATGATAATATTGATTACGTATCTTCAAAAAAAGAACTAAAAGAACGCTGGAGACAACAGCTTAAGTTTTCCACTATTTCTACTTATTATGATAATGTTGAGGAAAATAAAACAGCAGCTGCTGATAATGATTGGGAAGAAAACGAAGACTTTAAACCTGAGAGTGAAGAAGAATTAGAAATTGAAGCTCGCGAAACTTCAAAAACTTCATTAGATGAGTATTTCGATTTCACACAAGATTTAGAACGAAAAGATTATTTCTCAATCTATTTAACCACGATTGTTGAAGAGTTTGATCCGCATACCAATTATTTTGCTCCGCCAGATAAAGATCGTTTCGACCTTAGAATGAGTGGACGTTTAGAAGGTATTGGGGCAAGGCTTCAAAAGAAAAACGATTATATAAAAGTAATCGAAGTAATAAGTGGTGGTCCAGTATGGCGTGGTGATCATCTTCAAGTAGGAGACTTAATCACCAAAGTTAGACAAGAAGACGAAGATAAGGCTGTGAGTATAGTGGGAATGCGTGTTGACGATGCCGTAAAACTGATAAAAGGACCCAAAGGTACAAAAGTGACGTTAACGGTAAAACGTGTAGATGGCGCTATTGAAGAAGAAACTATTACTCGCGATGTAGTAGAATTAGAAGAAACGTATGCTAAATCTTCTCTTATTGAAAAAGAGAACAACAATTATGGGCTTATAAACCTTCCGCAGTTTTATTTTAATATGGAAGACTATAAAGAGCGAAATGCCGCTAGCGACGTAAAAAAAGAAATTGAACGCCTTAAAGAAGAAGGTATAGAAGGATTGGTTCTTGATCTTCGTGGAAATGGCGGAGGTTCTCTACGCACCGCAGTAGATATTGCTGGTCTTTTTATCGAAGAGGGACCTGTAGTTCAGGTAGCTTCTAACGGTAAAAAAGAAGTGTTGGAAGATGAAGACGACGCAATCGTATGGGATGGGCCATTAGTAATTCTAGTTAATGAGCTTTCAGCTTCAGCTTCTGAAATTTTAGCTGCAGCGATGCAAGATTACGAACGTGCTATTATATTAGGAAGTAAACAAACCTACGGTAAGGGTACTGTTCAAAATGTATTGGATTTAAACCAATGGATTAGAAAAAGTGATATGGGCGATATGGGAGCTTTAAAAATAACAACTCAAAAGTTCTATAGAGTTAATGGTGGATCAACACAGCTTGAAGGTGTAAAAAGTGATGTAGTTATGCCAGATCAATACAGTTATTTTGATGTAGGGGAACGCGATTACGATAATCCGCTGCCATATGATAAGATAGACTCAGCTGATTATAAAAAATGGGATGGTTACATTGACTATAAGGAAACCATTAGCAAGAGTAAAGCCCGTATGGAAAAAAATGCACAACTTCAATTAATAGATGAAGATGCAAAATGGATAAAAGCACGTCGCGATGAGTCTGAAGTTCCACTTAACTTTGACAAATATGTAGCCGACATAGAGAAGCGAAAGGAAGAGACAAAAAAGTTTGAAGAGATAGATAAATATGATAATAAATTAGATTATAAATCGCTTCCTTACGAAATTGAAATGATGAGGCAAGATACCACCCTTCGTGAAAAACGTAAAAGGTGGCACACAAATCTTGCTAAAGACATTTATGTTGAAGAGGCAATTAACGTTCTTAGAGACCTGAAAATAAATAATATTAAAGCCGGAAAAATGGCAGATATTAAAAATTAAGTTGCGTTATAAGTGTTGTAAGTAAAATGGAAAGCTTGAACCTTTTTGTTACATTTACAGCGTGAAAACATCTACTTCATTAACAAAATTAGCGCTCCAAAAGTTCAAGAAGAACTTTTGGGGCGTTTTTAGTTTTTCATTTTTAGTAGTTTGCGCGCTTATTGCAATTTTTGCCTATGCCATAGCGCCGGATAATTCGCAAGATGCTAACCAGATGCATCTTTCTGTTCACTCAAAACAACCCGGTTTTGCAGTGAAAATGCTTACAGTGCCGGCAGAGCTTAAAGAACAAAATGCCATTTCGGTGTTTTTCTTCGGAAAAAAGAATGCCGATAGTGAAATTCCTATCTCAGCCTATTCAGTAAAAGATTCAATACTTCAAGCAACATTATATACAGGCGATGGCAGCAAAGGACTTCAAAAGGAATATCCTTTAAAATTATTTCCGGAAGCTAAAAGCGTTAAAGAAATTCCTCAAAAGTATATTTCAGAAAAAACGTTTTTACTAGGCACCGATAAATATGGCCGCGACCTTTTAAGCAGAATGCTAATTGGTATCCGAATATCATTGGGCATCGGTTTTGTAGCGGTTTTTATTTCTTTAGTGATAGGAGTTAGTTTAGGTGCAATAGCCGGTTATTTTGGCGGAAAAGTAGATGCAGCCATTATGTGGATTATCAATGTTACGTGGTCTATCCCTACCTTACTTTTGGTAATTGCCATCACTTTAGCTTTAGGGAAAGGTTTTTGGCAGGTTTTTATTGCTGTTGGGCTCACTATGTGGGTTGAAGTAGCAAGAGTTGTAAGAGGGCAGGTAATGGGCGTTAAACAAATGCAATATGTTACAGCGGCAAGAGCTTTGGGGTATAAAGATTTCAGAATTATTACCAAACATATATTACCCAATGCGATGGCTCCTGTCATTATTATTTCGGCGGCTAACTTCGCTTCGGCAATTTTAATTGAAAGCGGGTTAAGTTTTTTAGGAATAGGCGCACAGCCGCCTATGCCTAGTTGGGGAGGTATAATAAAAGATCATTACGCCTATATTGTGTTAGGGAAACCATGGCTAGCCATTATCCCAGGTTTAGCTATTATGAGTTTGGTAACTGCTTTTATGCTAATTGGTAATGCGTTAAGGGACGCTTTAGATGTAAAAACATAAAAGCAAACCACTACACTTAGTCTACTCGTGTATAATTTTCAGAATAATATTTATTGCCCTGTTCATCAAGCGCTATTTGACTAAAAGTACTTTTAGTCATTTCTAGATTAAAACGGAACACTTTTGTAGTGTCTATTATTTTCATCATCTGAAAAGATCCATACTCTAAGCGTTCTTCTAGAGTGCCGTCTTTTACAATATAGTTTCCATAACCAAACCATTCTACAGAATCCTTTGGGTTGTAACGTGTCCACATTACCTTATTATTTGTGTACATTTTAACTTGGCGACTATTTTTATAATTTTCAATTGTATCAACCACCATATTGTTTTTGTACATATATTGATCTTGAAGCTCCCAAACACCTTTGAGAGTGTTTTTTTCTTGTTGATCTGTTGTTGAAGCACTAATTAATATGGTAATAAGGGTTAATCCGAGAATAAGAAAAGTTACATTTTTCATAGGGATAGATTTTAAGTAAAAAAATTAGGTATAGTAAGATACAAAAAATCAACATATTATATATGAATATGGTTTTTGTAAAATTAAGATTTCGCGTAGTTATAAAATAGAAAAGCCATCACAGCTGTGATGACTTTTCGCCCCAAATTTGATCGACCCATTTTTAAGTTGGTCAACCTACTTATGTATAACAAAGCTACTAAAATTTATAAATCTTATATCATAATTTTCATTTTTGTGAAAAAAATAAGGGTTAGTACGTAGGATATAACTCTCTAAAATAGAAATGGTTACTTTATTTTTTGTAAGAAAATTCTATAATTGTTTACTATATTAGTATAGCTTTTCAACTGTAAATACATATAAAACAGTTAAAAAAAAGTAAATTCAGTTTTCAGCGTTTTTAAACATAGTATCTTTAAAAAATTCTTACTGTACTTATGACACTACGTTGGGTAATTTTCATTTCAATATACATTTTAGTCGATATTTATGCTTTTCAAGCCATTAAAACGGTAACTCGAAGTTATTGGGTGTATGGTCTTTGGGTGCTTATTTCACTTCTAGTATTGGGAGCCTTAATTTATCAATTAGGAATTAGTTCTGATAGACTGATAGGTGTAGAAAAAATGTATGTTTTTGGCTTTTTCTTAGTCGTTTTTGTTCCAAAATTAATATTGGTTATTTTAATGTTCGGCGAAGACATTATTCGTTTATTCGTTGGACTTTTTACAAAAATTGGCGGTGGTAGCGAGGCATTTCACCTTCCCTCGAGAAGAAAATTTGTTAGTACCTTAGCATTAGGGATTGCAGCAATACCTTTTGCTTCTTTGTTGTACGGAATGTATAAAGGAAAGTACAATTATAAAGTGCTTAAATATGCGTTGGAGTTTGACGATCTTCCCGATGCTTTTCACGGCTATACTATAACACAGTTGAGCGACATTCACAGTGGGAGTTTTAATGATGAAGAAAAAGTAGCTTACGCAGTTAACTTAGCCAATGAACAAAAAAGTGATGTAATTCTTTTTACTGGAGATCTTGTAAATAATGTTGCAGATGAAATGAATCGTTGGAAAAAAACTTTTTCAACTTTAAAAGCAAAAGACGGGGTGTTTTCAGTTCTTGGAAATCACGATTATGGCGATTATGTAAGTTGGGAAACCGAAACTGCTAAAAATGAAAATCTATCACAATTAAAAGCCCTTCAAAAAGAAATAGGATGGGATTTATTGTTGAACGAAAACCGAACGCTTACACGGGATGGA
The DNA here is from genome assembly GCF_963974425.1 of uncultured Marixanthomonas sp. Classification (NCBI taxonomy): domain Bacteria; kingdom Pseudomonadati; phylum Bacteroidota; class Flavobacteriia; order Flavobacteriales; family Flavobacteriaceae; genus Marixanthomonas; species uncultured Marixanthomonas sp. Next base: position 17,880 of record NZ_CAXBCK010000002.1, on the reverse strand, counting down.
GAAAAAATTAAGTTAATAGGAGTTGAAAACTGGGGCGAGGGAGGATTTAAAAAAGCAGGTGACCTTAATAAGGCTTCTGAAGGTGTTACAAAAGAAGACTTTAAAATACTAATGAGTCATGACCCATCGCACTGGAAAGCTCAAGTAAAAGAAGATGATAGAAATTACCAACTTACCCTAAGTGGTCATACCCACGGCATGCAGTTTGGAATTGATATTCCTGGATGGATTAAATGGAGCCCGGTGAAATATAGGTATGAAAACTGGGCTGGTATTTATGAAGAATTTGGAAGATACATAAACGTAAATCGTGGTTTTGGCTTTTTAGGGTATCCAGGAAGGGTTGGAATGTGGCCTGAAATTACCGTTATCCAACTTAAAAAACGAGGTAAAGACGCATAATGCGTTGGAAATACTATATTTGTAATAAGATTTATTCAAGAAACACTATAAGCAAATGTCAAAATTTGGAGAATTAATCGAAACGAAACTACCCGTCCTACTTGCATTTTTTGCAGATTGGGATGAAGCTTGTAAAGAAATGCACCCAACCTTACGGGATGCAGCTGCCGCGCTTGGCGATAAAGCAAAAGTTGTAAAAATCGATGTAGATAAAAATCAAGAATTGGCCGAAGCACTTCGCGTTAAAGGATTGCCTACGCTTATGATTTACAAAAACGGCGAAATGAAATGGCGCAAGAGCGGAGAACAAGATGCCAATACACTTATCGGTTTAGTCAAGGAGTATATTTAATCCTTCGTACCTAAGTGTGTTCGCTAACATTTTGATAAAAGTGAAAAATCACATCCTGAACGTCACGACTCACTCTTTGTTTTTCAATTATTATTACCTACTATTTGATTCAAATATCAATAAATAACACTTATGATTTCAGAAATAATTAAAAACAGACGATCTGTTTTTCCAGTTCAATATAACAACCAACCTATTTCAGAAGAAGAAATACAAAAAATAGTAGGAGCAGCAAATTGGGCACCTACACATAGAAAGACCGAACCATGGCGCTTTAAGATTTTTCATTCTGAAACTGCTAGAAAAAAACTAGCTGATTTTTTAGGTAAAACCTATAAAGACATAGTTGAAAACCCTTCAGAATTTAAACAACAAAAAATTGAAGAAAAGCCCATGCAGTCTGCTTGTGTTATTGCTATTTGTATGCAACGCGACCCAAAAGAATCGGTACCTGAATGGGAAGAAATTGCAGCAACTTCCATGGCTGTTCAAAATATGTGGTTAACCGCTCACGACATGAAAATTGGTGGCTATTGGAGTTCTCCGCCATTGAAAGATCATTTGCATAATTTAGTAGCGCTCAATAAAGGGGAAAGCTGTCTAGGCTTTTTCTATATGGGGAAATATGATGAAAACCTCTCCGAAGGACAACGCAAAACTTCCATAGGCGAAAAAACTACTTGGGTTTAATAGAAAAGTTTCTACTTTAATTTTTTTGAAAAAAATTTAAAAAAGGCTAACCATTAAAATTTATAACTAAAAAATTAGTTTAAACTAAGTATTTAGTTTATATTTGATTCCATAATAGTGATACCATGAAACAACTTACAAAAGCAGAAGAAGATATTATGCATATTCTCTGGGAACTTGGAGAAGGCAATGTGGCAGCAATAATTGACGAGTTGCCAGAGCCAAAACCAGCATATAATACTGTTTCTACTATTGTACGGATTCTGGAAAGTAAAGAATTTGTGGATTATAGAAAAGAAGGTCGCGGGCATATTTACTTCCCAAAAGTGAAAAAAAACGAGTACAGTAACCAGTCAATCAATAAATTGGTAGATGGTTATTTTCAAGGTTCGTTTAAGAGTATGGTATCCTTTTTTATGGAGAAGAACGACATCAGTATCAATGAACTGGAAACGATAATGAACGAGATTAATAAAGAAGAAAAGTCATGATACATTATATAGTACAAACTATCGCTTTTCAACTACTGTTTTTGGTAGTCTACGATCTATTTCTGAAAAAAGAAACCTTTTTCACATGGAATAGGATTTATCTTTTGGCAACCCCAATTATAAGCTTTTTGCTTCCTTTATTTAAAATTGAAGCGTTTAGAAACGCAATTCCAGAGCAGTATTTAATACAACTTCCGGCGGTGATTATTGGTGGTGAAACAGCTCAAAAATCCATACAGTTAGATGCCGTTACTATTTCAGAAACAGGTGCATCTTTTTTGACTATTTCAGAAACAGTACAAATTATCTGGTTGCTAGGAATGTTGGTAGCATTAACTCTTTTCAGTTTAAAAGTGATCAAGTTTTATAAGTTAAAACAATCGGGTATTAAAAACGAATTTGAGAACTTGAAAATCATCCAACTACCAAACAGCAAAGCGGCTTTTTCTTTTTTCAATACCATTTTTTTAGGAAGTGATCTTTCAGAAAAGCAAACCGAAAACATTTTACTGCACGAGAAAGTACACGCAAAACAAAAACATACAGCCGATTTGTTATTTTTTGAAGCCTTACGCATCATTTGGTGGTTTAACCCATTGGTGTATGTGTTACAGAAAAAGATAACCGAACTGCAAGAATTTATAGCCGATAGTAGTGTGGCTAAACAGCAAACCAGAAAAGCATATTATCAAAACTTATTATCGCAGGTGTTTCAAACATCGGATATTTCATTTACAAATACATTTTTCAATCAATCATTAATCAAAAAACGAATCGTTATGTTACAAAAATCAAAATCAAAGAAAATTTTTCAACTAAAGTATTTATTACTTATTCCCGTAGTTTGCGCCATGTTGTTTTATACATCGTGTACCAATGAAGCGGACGAAGTAAAAGAGGAAGCAAATTTAGTTTCAAACACTGGCGATAGTGAGGTGATGACCAAAATCAATGAACTTTCCGAAGCTATTATGAAAAAAGGAAACTTGACTCCTGAAGAAGAAAAAGCGTTACAGTTTTTGGCCACAAAAGCAGAACCTGGAGATAAGGTATATACTTCTGTTCAAGAATATCTTGACGAAACTGAGGACGACACAGATGTTCCGTTTGCGGCAATCGATAAAGTGCCTACTTTCCCGGGTTGCGAAGGGATGAGTAATGAAGATGCTAAAAAATGCATGTCTAATAACATAATGCAATTAGTTGTAGACAATTTTAATAGCAAAGTAGGCGATAATGCCAATTTAAATGGAAAGCAGCGCATTTTTGTTCAGTTTAAAATAGACAAACAAGGAAATGTTGCAGATGCCAAAGCGAGAGGGCCACATCCCGATTTAGAGGAGGAAGCACTTCGTGTGGTAAATAAAATCCCACAAATGCTACCAGGTGAGCACAGAGGAAAAAAGGTAGGTGTGCTATATTCATTGCCAATTATTTTTGAAATTAATTAAAATAGGCCTACAGATAAAAATTCAAACCCGAAACAGATCTGTTTCGGGTTTTTTATTGAAGAACTTCATTTTTCAAAGGATAATTGTAATATATGCTTCTATTTTTACTACCGCAGATGCAAATTCTTTTATCCTATTTTGTGTTTTTATATGTTCTTCGGTTTAAAAACCAAAAAAGAATCCCAACTATCAATATACCTGCAATTACAAAGATATACCAATAGGTTTGAGTAGGTTCCTGTGCTAGATCGGTAGTGCCATAATATACAAAAGCACCCCAATAGTAGGGTGATTTTTGTGGGTTGGCTATGTTTTCGTTGTTTAAGTAATCTAAACTTGCTTTATGAAGAGAAATATCCCGGGACCCTGTATTTTTTAAATGCTTATAGTAATTCTCTATTAATTGGGCGGTGCTTTTATCGTTTACCTGCCACAATGAAAACAGTACATTGGGAGCACCTGCATATTGAAAACCGCGAGCCAAGCTAAGCGCACCTTCACCTTTTACAACTTTCCCCACGCCCGTGTCACAAGCACTTAAAACCACCAATTGTTGTGAAAATTGAAGTCCGTACAATTCTTCGAGTGAAAAGGAACTATCGATAAACTGAATGTCCGGTTCGTTGGTAAAGCTTCCCCCTAGCGCGTGGGTGGAAATATGTAAAATAGAATGTGACTTGGCAGCGTCTAAAAACGATTGGGCGGTTGCTTGGTCTCTCATTAGTATTTTGGAAGGAAATAAATTGCCAATTTCTTCTGCTTCCATAACCGAATAATGTAGTTCCTGCGGAGTATCTGTAAAAACCGGAAAGACGCCTAAAACCGATTGCTTTTCTGTAAAACCTTTGTTGTTATTTACATATTGTTGAAACGATACGGCATACGATATTGAGCTCTCGAAAACTAAAAAAGCCATGTCGCTATATTGTTTACTCTGCGTTGTTTTAGTTAATAATGTTTGAAACGGCACAAAAGAAAGTAAACCATCTGGGATGATAAGAAGCCCCTCCGATTTTGGTATTTTCAGTTTGTTGAATAAGGTGTGTGAAGCTGTGGTAAAGACCGAAATATCATTATTTATGGTTGCAGGAGTATTAAAAAATCGGTTGTATTCACGGATGAAAGTTAAAAAGTTTTGATATTCTTTTTTTGAAGAAATCAGCTTTTTAAAGCTTATTTTTTCTTCTGAAACAATAAACTGAAACCCCGTTTCTTCTCCCAGAAAGTAACTTACTAGCATTTTTCCTGTTGTTGAAGCTTTTTGTCTCAGTTTCTTTACCATTGTAGTATCGAAATCTTGATTTTTAGCGTGTTTAACCTGCATACTGTCATATACTTTTCGTTGGTGCGTCAATAATGAGCTATATGTTTTTTGTAGGGAAACCAGTTTTTTATAATCAGGATTAGAAGGGTCACTAAGCTTATTGATTTGATTGTTAACCACTGACAATTTCTCTTGCAGTTTTTGAAACTCGTTTGCTTGTTCGCCCAATTTATTTTTTAAGGTGACAGCTTCAAAAACTACCCAGCCTTTAATTCGATTGTCTAGTTGTATAGCCTTTTCTATCCAGCTTGTATCTTTGGTATCTTGATATTGCGTATAAAGAAGGTTTAGCATTTGCTCAGCTCGACGTTTACTATTTTGTTGCGTCATAATTTTGCTATCCTGAACATACAATTGTGCGAACAGATAGTTGTTTACTGTAAACGCCATTTCAAATGTTTCGATAGCTTTTCTAGGGTTGTCTGTTCGCGTCAGAGTAGATGCGTGCAAGTCCAGTGCATCCATTAGGGTGGTTTCGGCATATAATTGCTCGGCGTTCGGTCTTTCTTGTGCTGTTTTATAACTCGGAAGCAATAACGAATAGACTTTTTGAAGTTCTAAAATAGTATTTTGAGAATCGTTACTTTCAAAATATGTTTCGGCCAATGCTAGGTGTAACTTTGCTCGTTCTCGACTACCGATACTGCGGCTCTGTTCTGCAATTGTAAGAGCGTGTTGTAAAGCTAAAATCGCTTTGTCATAGGCTTGTTCCGAACGATAAATTTGTGCTAAAAGGTGATAGGTGGAACTATTTTTTGATGTAGCTATTAATTTTAAGACTATTTTTTTCGCTTCTTCAACCTGTCCTAACCCAAAATAATTGGTTGCCAAATTAAGTTTTAAATCGGGGTAGTTCGGTGCTTTTTCTATACCTTGCCGTAACAACTGTATGGCTTTTTTATAGGCTCCCCGGTTGTGATACAGGACCGAAAGGTTTAAAATTGCACTGACTTCCTGTTTAGCTTGACCCTTTTCTTGTGCCAAGACCAAATAGTGTTTAATAGTATTTTCGGCTTCGGACAAGGCGCGAGTTTTAATGTAGAGGTTTCCTAAGGGTTTTAAACAATATTCAGTAATATCATATCCACTCAGCTTTTTAGAAAAATAAAGTTGCTTGGCAGTTTCATAATAATCGATGGCATTTTGCAACATACCGTTTTTAAATGCAACATACCCCATATTACAGTAAGCAATTGTTTTGGCCAATTGTACGGATTTTTCGGTAGTTGAAATGGTTTCGAGATATGCTTTTAATTTTTTAGTATGTTGGGATGAAGGCTGTTCTAAATAAACGTCTAGTTTTGTATAAATGGAATCGGTTTCAGCTTGTTGCGAAAAGTTGGGTAACGCCACAAAAAATAGGAGTACTAGGCAAACAATATGACGGTTTAAAATTTCCAAATTGCGTAGGCTTGCAGTTGCGAAGTGGGTTCCTTAAAATTAAATACATACCGTAGCCCAACACTAGGTCCAATACGAACGCCACCCGCATTGATGCCTACAAAAACCCCGCTATTAAAATTGGTAAAGCTATGCGTGCATTCGGTTTTTTGATAAGTATCGTACACATCGTCCCGTATTATGCCTTCTCCCGGAATGTTCAAAAATGCTTCTCCTTCGGTAAAGGTTTCTACTTTATTTTGTAAATCGAGTTGTACTTGCACACCGGCCCCGACCGCTAAAAAATTGTTGAGATTATATCGGTATGAAATGGGCACTGCATAAGCCGTAATATTTTTTTCTTCGTTTTTTTCTGAAAAGCGCATCAGTTCCTTAATCCCCACAGCATTTGTAGTACTGGTTTCAAAGTTTTTTAACTTATCTAAAGAACTTGCAGATAGAAACAATTCGGCCTGAAAATACCCTCGGTATGATTTAAAGGGCGAAATGGTGGCCCCAGCAAAATACTCCTTGCTGTTGTTCCTTGATGGGGTAAAAATATACCCAGCTTTAGCACCAATAGAAACCCCAGGCATAAAACGGGTGGTGCTGTAATTGGTGATAATAGGTTCATTTTTGTCAAAAAAAATGGCTGTTTGGCTACTGGTTTTCGTTTTATGGAAATCATTGCCAAACTTCATCGAATATTTCACAAATCCTTTGGTAGAATCGCGGTCTACCACATTTTTTTGAGCCGTTCCCGGAAGGTATATTTTTTTAAACGTAAAAATGAGTTTGTCTTTTTCATAGATAGTATCCAAGCAGGAATAATTTACTTCCCGTCCTTTTGGACAAATACGGCATTTGGGGTACATATCGCTTACTTGCAACGTGCTTTTGTCAAACATATCTGGCGTGTCCACTTCTAATCGTATGGTATTCGCGGGGCCTTCCCCGTTGTTTTGAAATTTCACCTTAAACTTTACCCGTTTAAAACGGACCAAACGATAATTAAGAACGGTACCATTGGAGGACATTTTATTGGGGTCATGAGAGGTTACAATTTCCAGTTCTGTATCTTTTACGGTATGATTTTGGTAATTTTTATCGGGTACGTAAATGGTTCGTAATGTAGCAATAGCACTGGTGTCTTTCAACATTTCGGGGGTTGTTTTCAAGGTCCTGAAAATATGTCGCTCTTCGCCTGGCTGCATATTGTTAAACTCAATACGCTGGTGGTTTCGATACATTTGTTCCGATTCTTCAAATGTGGCAGGTAAATTTGTGCGTTTGGTTGAATCCTGTTGAATACTAGTGTCTATAAAAGGCTGGTTTTGCCTACTGGCAAGAAAATAACGCGAAGCATCAATATGGGCCACTTCAGCAAAAGCTGGTGTAGAAGGTGCAATAGTTTCGCCATGGTGTAAACGGGTGTCTTCTACTTCAAAATTATCGTCCTTGAATTTTGTATCGTTATAATATAAATATAAAGAACCGTTGGTTACGTAGCTTTTGGTGTTTTTATAACTTGTTATCAAGACCATTTCTTGATCTGGTAAGGGGTCCCGATTGGTTTTGATTATTAGATGTTCCCCTTCTAGGAAGACGGTTGGTTTGGTTTCTTCGGTAAGTGTATTGTCGACACTGGCTTGATCGTTGTTATATGAATCGATTTTTACCCTTTCTGGTCTGCTTTCTGGAGGTTTTCCGTTGTCGTAATTGTTGGTGCTCCATAATCTCGCGGTATAATCGCCCTCCTTTTTATAGGTGTGTTTGGGTTTTTCCTTAAAACTGAAATCACCATCACCAAACTCCCAATAATACGTGTAATACGCTTTTGGAGCTCCAGAAACTTGATTTAAAGGTGGCATTTGAGGATTGAATTCTACTTTATTTCCCTTAACATCGTAAAAAATTGGGGCGGATCTAGTTAGAGTATCTTGGACGGCGGTTTGGCCAACGGCAGTTGTTACCGTTGTAGCAAGACAAAGTAGAAAAACAATAGATTGTATTGCTTTTTGCATAAGTTACAGGTTATTGATATAGGCTATTAAGGTTGTTTCAGAGCCTGATTGCAGGTCTTGGGTAACTGTTATTTTACCATCTTTAGTTATAACAGCACTGGAACCGAACTTAAATTCGGTTTCCGGTTTACTTACAAAAATCACTTCGCTCGGGGTGTTATTGGGTATTTCGTTGTATTGCTCACTAAACACTTTATTTTCGTTGTCAAATTTTGAAAACATCCCAATGGCTGTACTTGTGCCATCATAATACAAAAAGGTATTGCTATTCGAGATATTGTATCCAGCTATTGCTTTATTATAAAGAGTACCTCTTGGTTCTTGGCTGTTATTGTACCGTGCAATACTAAGCCAACCTGTGGTTTGTATAGATGATCTGTAACCTAAGACTACATCGCCCGTAGGATTGGTGTAGGGCTCTTCAAATATGTCTCCTTGTGGCTTTTCTTCCCAAAGGACGTTACAGTCCAAGTGTGGACAACTGGGGGAATGAAAAAGTGAGAGTTCTAAATTTTGGTTTTCCGAAGGAATAAAAACTTGTATATCCTGGTTGAAAATAACCGGTTCATCGTTGTAGGTAACATCTAAAAAAAAGATGCTTTCACTCAGTAAAGGTTCAATGCTTTGATTTTGGTTTAGAGCATTTGTGGAAAGTTGGCAGGCAATAATCTCCCCAGGTTGGTACATCTCAAGCATTGAAATGATTACATCGCCTTCCACCAAAGTACCGTCGGGTTTTGAAAAGGTTTTGGGGTTTATGTTTAAAATGGTTCCTTGATTTGCTACAATTTCAGAAAAGGAAAAATTGGATACTTGAAACCTTTGTACTCTTGGCAATCTGCAATCGTGTGCACTTTGCCTATAAGCTGTACTGTCTATTACAGCTTGCTGATTTGGGTTTTCAATAGGTCCAATATTACAATCCTCACTATCGGAACTACATGATAAAAGGGCAATACAGACATAACAACCCAAAATTGTAAAAAAATACTTCATAACCGGTTAGTTAGTTGCGCCTAAGTTACAAAATTTTAAAAGAGTGCCCCGCTTCCCCTCAAAAGCAGGGCACTAACACTCACATATAGTGAGGCTTAATCTTTAATAAATTTAAAGGTCTGGCTTTGGTTTATACTATTGGCAACCGTTATAAAGTAGATACCTGTTTTTAATGCGGAAACATCTAGGGTAGTTTTTTTGTTACTTCCCTTCAAATTTTTAGATGCTACTTGCTGCCCTAAAACAGAGTGAACCATAAATGACTTAATACTGTCTTGACCTAAATAAACAGTAAGTTGGTCTGTTGCTGGATTGGGATATAGTCCGCCAGTTTTATTATTAATATTATCCTCTGTACCCATTGTAGTACCGCAATCGTTAAGGTTGTATGTATAATTGCTACCAGTAACATTCATAGGACCATCCACAGTGGATACAGAACCTGAACTAACGGAGATGTTAGTCACAGCAATAGAGGTGTGGGGTAAGGTGAGTTCTCTGTTATGACACATATTGAGCTTATCACTTGTTTTTGTAATTTCGGCAAAAGTAACTTGTGTACCTGTGGGAGTGCGGTATCCTGTGGTAAGATAATCTCCTGGAGATCCCTGGTTGTTATTCAAGACAGTTGCCATATCTGGATAATAGATTAGTGGCATTTGCCCGTTCCAAAAATTGTATTCATCACCAGGCATTTCTATATGTGGCGTTAAATATTGGTAGTTTATAGAAATTTGGTTTCCAGTTGCTTTTTCAAACTCATAAACAATAACATTGCTCTGTCCTATTTGATTTACTCCAGCTGCATTTGCCCAATTCTCATTTCTGTCATATCCAAATACTACCAGATTGTTAGAGGAATTTATCGATTCTTTTAAAGTAAATCCATAACGGTCTAGATCGCCTGAATTGATTACCCAAGAAAGACTGTTTATTATCGTTCCATTTGGATCAAATACGGTGATTCCGAAGTTATGCATAGAAGAATAATTGGAAAGCATATAGATATTTCCAGTAGTAGGTTCATAATAGGCATCAACACTTACATCTCTTGAGTTTCCGAAGATATAACTGCTGTTCCATACTGTATTTCCCTCATAGTCAATAAGGTACGCTAGAGCCCCTTGTCTTTCAAAGCCTAGTTGTGTCAAACCTGTAGCACTTCCTGTCAAGAAAAAACCATCACTTGTTTCGGTAATTTTATTAATGAAATCGTAATCACTATTGGAGTTTACCGAAGTATCTACTTCTGTAGTCCATAGTACATTTAGGGAATCATCTACTCGAAGAACATAACCAATATTAAGGTTACACAAATAATCCAAATCATAACAACCACTAAAGAATCCTCCTACTACAAAGCCCGGATCGGAGGTTCCGTTGCCAGTAGCATCGGTATTTGTATAGGCAATATTGAGGCCAGTGGAATTAAAATTTGGTGAAACAATATCGAAATATTTTACATTGAGTACGTTCCCTGTTGCCGCTTCAATTTTTGCAATAAAGGTACGTTTGGTTCCAGCCACGTCTATCGATCCTGTAATTACTACAGTGTCAAACATATTTGCAACATCAAAAACCCTTGCGTTTTGTAGTGAGCTGTCTGAATATTGCTTTGCCCAAACAATGTTTCCATTTTCGTCCATTCTTTTTAAACTGATTTCGGAATTGTTCATGCCAGTGTCAAAAATATTACTTGCGACGATAAAGTCGGTGGTTCCGTCTTCAATAATATCTAAGTTGAGATCGTGATAAATATCGGAATTGCGTTGTACTTGTTTTTGAAAAGTTTGCGCTTGAGCTGTCAAGCAAAACAATCCGATTAATGCGATAAAAAATAATTTTGTTTTCATAATTTGTTCTTTAGTGTTACTATTTGGCACTGATTAGATGCCCTTTCTATTGGTATATTGACGAACTCAGTTTTTGTTACCCCTTTTTTAAAACTTTTTTATCAAGCCCTGTTATAAACAATAAAAAGCCACCTGTTACGGTGGCTTTTTGGCTATCAAACAATCGACTAATCAAAAACCAACAAAATTATGGGAGACTGTTGATGGCCGCTAAAACGTTTTCTAAGGTGTCTGTTTGAGTGTCCTCAATAGTAAAGGTATAGATGTCATTTTCGGCAATGGTTACTCCTTGTGTTGCATATCGCCAGTTATTTCCATCTGCCGACATGAAAATAAGGTGTGCTTCAATGCCAATAGGTATTTGGCCGTAGTGTTCTGTAAATAAATCGTTTACTTCGTCATAGCTATCCAAATTAACCAAGACATTTGCTTCTCCATCAAACGATAGATAGACGGCACTGTTCTCAAATTCGAACCCTTCCGGTACATCGACAAGCAACGTTGTTTTTGGTCTGGGATCGTCGAAAAACTTATCGATGTTGTTCCAACCAAATGCTTCTGCAAATACATAATAGTTTCCTCCTTCAGTATAGATCTGTGCATTGTCTTCTTCTTCCACTTCGTCCCAAGTTAGGTCACCGTTTTCGTCGATGATGCCATTCCATAGTACCATTTCAGGATCGATGCCCCCTGTGTTGTCGCTAGGGACCATTAGCTGGTATTGGCAGCCCATTTCTAATAAATCACCATTCTGTCTTACTTCAATAAAAAACTCGCCACCACTTACCAAAGGAGCTTTATCGCCATTCTGCATTAAACCCATAGTGGGTTTGTTGGTTGTGGCCATGTCGCGTTTTTCATAGAGGTCTATAAAGGTGAGCTCTACTTCGCCGTTGACTAAATCCCCTTCATTGTAAAGACAATTGGGAAATATTTGTATTTCGGCCCCATCGTTGGAGGTAAATTGAACACCATCTTCGGCGTTGAAGATTTTATTTTCAATATGCGTATTCAAAGCGTCATCCCTTAAGGCTGTGAATGATGCTGGGTCGCCTACTGTATATGGCAAGGAGCCATCATCTACCGGTACGGTACTTTCTGGGCTACAGCTTATACCAAACCCTACAAATAGGGCAAGTGAAATAAAGCTGTATACATACTTTCGTGTTGTTCTGTTTGTGCGTTTCATAATTTTTATTTTTTAATGATTACATCCTTATATCAACCGTTTTTTTTTTTTGTTACCCATTAGCTGGTAATTTTTAATTTTATTGGTATTGAAACCATAAAGTACAATAAGAAAAACATTGTACCTTTGAGATAAAACAAACTGGAATAACATTAAACCCTGTTTTTGACAGCAAAAAAAATACATCCCGACCAAAAATACGTAGAAGCACTTCTGACAAATAACCGTGAACTTATAGATGAAATTTATGTCAAATTTGCTCCAAAGATTATTGGCTATGTGCGTAAAAACAGTGGTGATGAAGCTGCTGCCCGCGATATTATCCAAGAATCTTTAATAACCCTGTACGACCAAGCCAAAACTAAAGGATTGCAGCTAACATGTCCTTTCGACGCCTATTTTTTTCTGATCTGTAAACGCAAATGGCTTAATATGCTAAAAAAATCTTCTAATAAAGAGGTAACAATTGAGGAGGAGCGTTTATATATAAGTGATGATGCTGATGAAACAGCGGCATCAACTCAAGAATTTGAAGAACAACAAAACTTATATATAGCCATGCTTTCAAAAATGGGCGATACCTGTAAAAAGATAATTACCTTAGGGTTTTCGTCTATGTCCATGCAAGAAGTAGCAGATCAGCTAAACATTACCTATGCTTATGCTCGGAAAAAAAAGTCGCTCTGCATCAGTAAGTTGACCCAATTAATTAAAAAAAGCCCTGAATACCGGCAGCTAAATAATGGATGATAGTAGTATGGAAACCGAAAAAAACACATTATTTATAGCATATATAGAGAAAACAATGTCGGATTCTGAACGTAGGGCGTTTGTAGAAAGACTTGAAAAGGATACAGCACTCCATGATGAATTTAGTGCTTTTTCGAATATTTATAAGGTGCTAGAAAATCGATTTTCTACTAAGCGAGCTGATGTATTGCAATCCATACAACAAGCAGACACGAACTTTAAACTTTCACAAGATTCAACTATTTCAAAAGGGAAAGTCATACTTTTTAAACCGTGGCATTATGCCGTGGCAGCTACAGTTATATTGGTTGTTGGGTTGTTTTTGTTCAATGACTTTGGTAAACCAACCTATTCCGAATTTGCAACGCAAGACGCTATTTCATTGACAATGCGGGGTAATAGCAACGCAACTGCCAAAGAAGCTGAAACAGCATTTAATAATGGTGACTATAAAGAAGCTTTGACGCATTTTAATAATTTGTTGCAAAATGCACCCGATACTGTTCAATTCCAGTTGTACAAAGCACAAGCATTAATTGAACAGGATAAATTTGAACAAGCTGAAAAGATATTGAAGCATATTTCAGAAGGAAACTCGGTTTACGTTTCAAAATCGCGTTGGTGGATGGCATTGAGTAAATTAAAACAAAAAAAATATATAGAGGTGGAACAAATATTAAACTCCATCGATGCTGATTCCGAAGAATATAGCAAAGCCCAAGAACTGTTGAAGGAGTTGTAGTCTTCAGCGGCCTCTTGGATTACTTTTTTCTACCTATTCTATATAGGCTAAAAGTTTGTGCCTCACTTATAAATTATTCTTATAAATTTGCAGGAGTATGAGAGCGTTGTATTTATGAAGCACCTAATCCTTTATCTTGTTATTGCTGTTACAACGGTTTCTTGTCAGTTTTTTGAAACCGAGAAAATTTCTTCGGAAACTTTTTATGATGAAGAAATTAAAACGATAGACTGGAAAGATGTAGATCAATACCCTGTTTTTAAGTCGTGCGAGGCTTTTTCAGAAAAAGAGGCGCAAAAAAACTGTTTTGAAAATACGTTGGCAACGTCTCTTTTTGAAGCTGTTACTAGTAATAAGGATATGTCTATAAAAGACTTGAGCGATACGGTGTATGTGAAGTTTTCAGTTTCAGAAAAAGGGCAACTTTCCGTAAAAAGTATTGAGATGGATAGTCTAACCCAAGCCGAATTACCTAACTTAAAAAAGAGTCTGCATATTAAAATTGATTCTATAACGTTGATTGCTCCAGCTTACAAACGTGGCATTCCTGTAAAAACCAAATTTACACTGCCCATTGTTTTGCAAACAGACGAGGAATTATAAATTGAACTTATACCCTACCGTAAAATCCACCGGAAATTCGTCACTGCTTTCTCGTCCAATAGCTACAATATCGTTGTATGAGACGGTAAGATAACCATTACCTAATGCAATGTCGGCGCCTAAGCCAAAAGCTCCAGGCGTTTGTAAATCACCTCCAGAACCAGTGATACGCTCTTCGTTTCCACTACCGTTAATAAAAATAACATCACGTGACGCATACGAATAGGCAACAATCTTGGTGTTTACAAAAACGTCTATCGCACTTCTTTTTATAAACTTAAAGCGGTAGTTCAAGGAAAATTCTGAATTTGAAAAGTCATAATCACTGTTTTTCAATAATTGCTTAAACCGAAATACAATGGCATGTCTTTTTAGCTTTACTTCATCTATAATTTCAAAATCTACCCCAAAAGCCGGTAGCACTGTATTATCAGGGTTTGTGTAGTACACATTATTTGAAGCTCCTACAAATGCTCCCAAGCGTGTTTTAAGTTGGATAGATTTTTTTTCAGAAGTATACGTAGAATCTACTTGTTTGTTGTAACGCACAACAAAATCTCGTAAGCTGGGTAAGGTTAATTTTACATCGTCCACTGCAAGCGAAGCATCTGAAGTTTGCAACTGCAACACCTCTTTATATTCTGCTTGGTAATCGCCGTTAACTTTGGTATTTTTTAGTTCGGTTATGGTATTGTCTTTTTGTAAGAAATAGCGATACTCATTATCAATACTATTCCATAAAAGGGTGAGTGGACCGTCAACTTCCTTTTGTAACATATAAGTTTCACCATTTACAGAATATTGTTGCTGAGCTATAGTAGTAATACTGGCTAATATGATGAATAAGAAGAGCAGACGTTTCATAGGGACAAATTTTATAATGCTAAAGTTAACTAAAAGTAATCAATTTGAAGTTACGCTTTAAAACGGCGGCCTTTCCAGTGATAACTCCCTAATAAGCTCATAATAAATACAATTACCATTATAAATGGATATAGTAGACCACTGGCTATAACGTGCAAAATTGATATTAAAGACACTACTTTATTTTTGAAAAGAGCTTTTGTTGAGAAAATAATAAACCCTTCAACTGCTATTTTGATAAGGAGAACAAAAAGATAAAAGTATAGAAACTGTGTGTTGTAAATAATGTAAATCCATCCAAAGGCAATCCAAAGATTAACCATAAAAACAAGTACTCCAATTATTTTTGGAAGCCAACTTTCCTGTTTTGTTGTTTTTGAAGCCCATCGCACCCGTTGATTTATTATTTGTGTCCAGCTTTTTTGTGGTTGAGTTGTTACAATTGCGGTAGCGGTTTTTAAAAAATGTATGGAGTTTGGAGCGTGTTTTTTTATTTTTTCCAATAGAAATATGTCATCACCACTCGCAATATGATTATTTCCAGTAAAGCCCTTTAGTTCGTTAAAAATGGTCTTTTTGTACCCTAAATTAGCACCATTAGATAGAATTTCACGATGCTGTCCAAACCCTCCCATGGTTACAGCTTGTAAGCTCAATCCATCAAACTTTTGAAAAGCTTCAATTAGGCTGCCATTGCTTTTATAAATAACTGGCCCGCAAATCATATTTGGATTATCTTGTTGAATTACAACGTCAAAACATTGTAACCATTTTTTTGGCACAGAACAGTCGGCATCAGTTGTAAGGATCCATTCGTGTTTTGCTTCAGAAATAGCAGTAGCAATTGCATCTTTTTTAGGCGAATTGGAAAACCGCTTGTTTCGAATTATTTTAAAAGGAAACACACAATTTTCTAATGCTTTTGAAACGGTTAATACCGAGTTATCTTCCGATTCATCATCAACAAAAATCACTTCAAACAATTCAGGAGAATAGTTCAGTTGTTTTAATGAAGTAATTAACGTAGGTAAGTTTTCAGCTTCGTTTCTAAAAGGGACAACAATGGTGAATGCAATTTTGGATTCTGTGGTATGCAAAAGCAGTGGTTTTAACCGAACCATTCCTACCCAAATAAATAGTAAAAGTACCAGATAAACGGTGAGCAAAACAAAACCCAATGTCATCATAAGTTTGCGGTTTTATAACGTGCTACAAAAAAACTTCCCACAAATGCGGGGAGAATAAAATTAAGCAGCCACATAGTAAAAACTGTACAAAGTATCGTTAGTTCGTTCACATTTGCCAATGAAAAAAGCCAAACAGCAACGCCTCCTCTCACAACCACGTCAAAAACAAAAAAGGAAGGTAGTATAGAGACTAAAAGGTACATTGCAAATATGAGGGGAATAGCTTGTAAAATTGAAATTTCAGCATTAAAAAACAATAAGATTACATAAAATAAGAAGCTAAAAACAATGTATCGCAATAAGGAATATAACAGCAGTTTCGATTTTAAAGCATACGATAGTTTTTTGATATACTTAAATAGGTTAACAATAGAGAGCCCTTTTATAATAAGCTGTTTTTTTCTGAAAAAATACGTAGCAACAACTACGATTAATAAAACTGAAATTAAAATACTGAGGTTGACGCTTGATATTGGTAAGGAGTAATTTAACCCCAAAAAACAAAGTCCAATACCCCCAAGAAAACAGGTGATGATCATTTGGGCACTATTGCTTAAAAAGTTGAGTAGAAGTATTTCTTTTCTTTTTTCTGAAGGATAAAAAAAGGCTTTGGCACCATAATCACCAATTCGGTTTGGCGTTGGTAAGGATACGGTTAAAGCCATCAAGCTTTGTTTAGTGGCTTCGGAAAATGAAATGATTTTTATTTTTGAAACTACCGTTTGCCATTTCGCTATTTCAAGAAACCAATTAATTCCTGCTAGTAGAATAAAAGCTAGAATGTAAGCGAAGTTTTTCGATTGAATTTCAGAAATAAACAAGTTCCATTTTAGTGTTTCTCCTGAAGTGATTTTATAGTAGATATACGCAAATGTGCTCCCCAGCAACAAAACTTTTAGGGCAACCAGCCAATATTGTTTAGATTTGTGCAATACGGTGCGCATGAGCAACGAAGTTACAGAAAGTTTTTAAATATGAGTTCAGAAAAAATAATCTTGGGTATAGATCCCGGAACCACCATTATGGGTTTTGGACTTATAAAAGTTGTAGGAAAGAAGATGCAATTTCTACAGTTAAACGAACTACAACTTACCAAATACAAAGATCACTACGTGAAACTAAAGCTTATTTTTGAGCGTACCATTGAATTGATCGATACGTTTCACCCAGATGAAATAGCCATCGAGGCGCCTTTTTTCGGAAAAAATGTACAATCCATGCTTAAATTAGGAAGAGCGCAAGGTGTGGCAATGGCGGCCGGACTTTCAAGAGAGGTGCCTATTACCGAATATTCTCCTAAAAAAATAAAAATGGCAATCACCGGTAACGGAAACGCCAGTAAAGAACAGGTCGCCAAAATGTTGCAAAGCACACTTGGATTAAAAGAATTACCTAAAAATCTAGATAGCACTGATGGACTGGCAGCAGCCGTTTGTCATTTCTATAACGAAGGTCGTATTAAAACGGGTAAAAGCTACACAGGTTGGTCTGCATTTGTAAAGCAAAATGAAGATAGAGTGGGCGGTAAATAAACCACCCACCTCTATACTATTTTATCATATCAAACCCACAGTACGGTACT